>NZ_JFJX01000037.1:0-635 GCF_000611875.2 Tatumella sp. UCD-D_suzukii | reverse complement strand
AGCTGATGAGCAGACTCAAAATAATATTACTTCTCTTGGTGATAATTTAAATAATCTAGTTCGCGGTGCTGGTAAATTTGCTGACCCTGAGCAAAATACTGGTCATTATGGTGATGGTGATTCAGAGTTTGATTTGGCAACTGCTCAAGCTAAAACTCAATTAAATATTGATAAAGATTCTCATGGCGGTGCTTGGGAATCATTTTTAAATGAAGGCGCTCTAAGGCCGTCTATTCCTACTTGTCATGGCTGTAGTAATTTTGTTATGTTTTCTGGTTCTGTTTATCAAATTGAGATAGGTTGCGATAAATTAGGCGATATAAAATCAATGCTTTCTTGGGTTATGTATTGTCTTACATTGTGGTATGTATTCACTTCTATTACATCTTTACTAAGGAAGGGTGAGCAATAATGCCAGCTTTATTAGGTATCCCGGCTTTATTCCGGTTTTTAATAGGTCTTGTTCCTCTTTTTATTGGCTATGTTGCAAGTTTCATAGCTCGTCTTGCTACTAGAACTGGATTATTAGCGACTGCTCTTGTTGGCGCAATTATGGTTGTTCTTTTGCTTGGCTTGCAATGGCTTGGTTCTGTTGTTTACGGTGCCATGCCTCAGGACTTCTCTAATTTAATGTC
>NZ_JFJX01000036.1:0-959 GCF_000611875.2 Tatumella sp. UCD-D_suzukii | reverse complement strand
ATTTGAGTGCTTTAAACATGTCCAATCGAGCTGAAAATGGTCTTAAACGATCAAAGACAATGTCCTCTCTACGAATATGCAAAAAAATCGCAAATCTAAAATTTTCGATTTTTGGCCATTTTTGACCAAATTACATGGACTATAGTCTTACGATTTTTGCCAAAAATGGCCAAAAATCGAAAATTTTAGATTTTGGATTTTTTTGCATTTTTGAAAAGAGGATAATTTTCTCGATTTAATAAGCCCATTTTGAGCTTAATTCGACACGTTTAAAGCAATGAAATCGCGGTTTGAAAAAAAAACAGTTTTTTGGCTCGCATTCTTATCACGGTTATCAGAAAATCCTGAACTTGATTTTTTTGTTTAATTTACTTAAAAAGGAAACTTTTTTTCCTCTGGCACTTTTCTCGAATCTGTACCAAAATCTCGTAATTTAACTTTGAAAATTAGAAATTCTGTCTTTTCGAAAAAGGGTCATAACTTTTGAACAAATTAACGTATCAACAAAATTCAAAAAGTTCCTAACGCAGATTAAGCTCCTGAATTCAACGGTACCAAAAGCTTTTCTCAACTCCAAAAAGAAAAAAAGTTATTCAAGTTTAAAGTTTTTGAAAACCTTATTTTTTGTAAAATTTTTAAAACAATTTTTTTAACTTTGAGGGCCGATTTGAGTGCTTTAAACATGTCCAATCGAGCTGAAAATGGTCTTAAACGATCAAAGACAATGTCCTCTCTACGAATATGCAAAAAAATCGCAAATCTAAAATTTTCGATTTTTGGCCATTTTTGACCAAATTACATGGACTATAGTCTTACGATTTTTGCCAAAAATGGCCAAAAATCGAAAATTTTAGATTTTGGATTTTTTTGCATTTTTGAAAAGAGGATAATTTTCTCGATTTAATAAGCCCATTTTGAGCTTAATTCGACACGTTTAAAGCAATGAAATCGCGGTTTGA
>NZ_JFJX01000035.1:0-28194 GCF_000611875.2 Tatumella sp. UCD-D_suzukii | reverse complement strand
TGGACCAGGGTCAGGCGGGTGAGAACGTTGGTGTTCTGCTGCGTGGTATCAAGCGTGAAGAGATCGAACGTGGTCAGGTTCTGGCTAAACCAGGTTCAATCAAACCACACACCCAGTTCGAGTCAGAAGTTTATATTCTGTCTAAAGACGAAGGCGGCCGTCATACTCCGTTCTTCAAAGGCTACCGTCCACAGTTCTACTTCCGTACAACTGACGTGACCGGAACCATCGAACTGCCGGAAGGCGTAGAGATGGTAATGCCTGGTGACAACATCAAAATGGTTGTTACCCTGATCCATCCAATCGCGATGGACGACGGTCTGCGTTTCGCAATCCGTGAAGGTGGTCGTACTGTAGGTGCAGGTGTTGTTGCTAAAGTTATCGCATAATCGCCGATAATATTTGACGTCATGCACATGAAAAGGGCATCATTTGATGCCCTTTTTGTACGCCGAAACATAGAACCTGACTCATCAGTGATTTTCGTACAAATCATTGCTGAGACAGGCTCTGGTTTGGCGTAGGATACCGGATGTACTACAGGTATTTCTGGTTTGGATACCTCGCTATGCGGGGTTTAATGGTTTCTGGATTATTCTGGCAGGTTTGTTTATGAGTGCAAATACCGAAGCTCAGAGGAGCGGGCGCGGCCTGGAAATAGTAAAATGGCTGGTCGTTGCTGTTCTGGTTGCAGTAGCGATTTACGGCAACTATCATTATCGCAACGTTAATTTACCCTTACGTGCTCTGGTTGTGGTTGTTATCATTGCGGTTGCCGGCGCAATTGCCCTTTTGACAACAAAAGGCAAAGCAGCGGTAGCGTTTGCACGTGAAGCAAGAACCGAAGTGCGCAAGGTCATCTGGCCAACCCGCCAGGAAACGTTGCAGACCACGTTAATCGTTGCCGCGGTAACTGCCGTGATGTCACTGATTTTGTGGGGGCTGGATGGTATTCTGGTCCGTCTGGTATCGTTTATCACTGGACTGAGGTTCTGAGATGTCTGAAGCTCCAAAAAAACGCTGGTACGTCGTGCAGGCGTTTTCAGGTTTCGAAAGCCGTGTAGCTGTATCGCTGCGTGAGCATATCAAACTGCACAATATGGAAGACCTGTTTGGCGATGTTATGGTGCCAACAGAAGAGGTCGTTGAGATCCGTGGTGGTCAGCGCCGCAAAAGCGAGCGTAAATTCTTCCCGGGTTATGTCCTGGTGCAGATGGTAATGGAAGATGCCAGCTGGCACCTCGTCCGTAGTGTCCCGCGCGTCATGGGCTTTATCGGTGGAACGTCTGATCGTCCTGCACCTATCAGCGATAAAGAAGTCGATGCGATTATGAACCGCCTGCAACAGGCAGGTGACAAGCCGCGTCCTAAGACCATGTTTGAGCCGGGTGAAATGGTTCGTGTTAACGACGGTCCGTTTGCTGACTTTAATGGCGTCGTTGAAGAAGTCGACTACGAAAAAAGCCGCCTGAAAGTCTCTGTTTCTATCTTCGGTCGTGCAACACCGGTCGAACTGGACTTCGGTCAGGTAGAAAAAGGCTAATCTGTATTCAGTTAAGCTCTTGCATAAGGCGCGAAATTTGCCTACAATTTCGCGCCTTTTGTTTTTACATGCCTGCGGGCGTGTAGATAATTACCACGGGAAGCCTTTAAGTAAGGCGCTATACCCAATTGAGGAAATATCATGGCTAAGAAAGTACAAGCCTATGTGAAGCTGCAGGTTGCAGCTGGCATGGCAAACCCAAGTCCACCGGTTGGTCCGGCACTGGGTCAGCAGGGTGTTAACATCATGGAATTCTGTAAAGCGTTCAACGCAAAAACAGAAAGCCTGGAAAAAGGTCTGCCAACTCCGGTTGTTATCACCGTATACAGCGACCGTTCTTTCACGTTCATTACCAAAACACCTCCTGCAGCAGTTCTGCTGAAAAAAGCAGCGGGTATCAAGTCTGGTTCAGGTAAGCCGAACAAAGACAAAGTTGGTAAAGTGACGCGTGCTCAGTTGCAGGAAATTGCAACGACTAAAGCAGCGGACATGACTGGTGCAGACTTAGACGCGATGACTCGCTCTATCGAAGGTACTGCGATCTCCATGGGCCTGGTAGTAGAGGATTAATAGATGGCTAAGCTTACCAAGCGCATGCGCACAATCCGTGACAAAGTAGATGTCACCAAGCAGTACGAAATCACCGAAGCTGTTGCTTTGCTGAAAGAACTGGCTACTGCTAAATTCGTTGAAAGTGTTGATGTTTCTGTAAACCTCGGCATCGATGCTCGTAAATCTGATCAGAACGTACGTGGTGCAACTGTACTGCCTAACGGTACTGGCCGTAGCGTCCGCGTTGCTGTATTCGCTCAGGGTGCAAACGCTGAAGCAGCGAAAGCCGCAGGTGCTGAACTGGTTGGTATGGAAGATCTGGCTGATCAGATCAAGAAAGGCGAAATGAACTTTGACGTTGTTATCGCATCTCCGGATGCAATGCGCGTTGTTGGCCAGTTAGGTCAGGTTCTGGGTCCACGTGGCCTGATGCCAAACCCTAAAGTTGGTACTGTAACTCCTAACGTTGCTGAAGCAGTTAAAAATGCTAAAGCGGGTCAGGTTCGTTACCGTAACGACAAAAACGGTATCATTCACACCACCATCGGTAAAGTTGACTTTGATGCTGACAAACTGAAAGAAAACCTGGAAGCTCTGCTGGTTGCGCTGAAAAAAGCAAAACCAACTTCAGCTAAAGGCGTGTACATCAAGAAAGTCAGCCTGTCTACCACCATGGGTGCAGGTGTTGCAATCGACCAGGCTGGCCTGAGTACTCAGACTGCCTAAGTCATTGCTTGACGCGGGCGAAATTTTCACCTAGAATTTTCGCCCGTTCTTCCTTAACGGAAGAGACTCTGTACTCCCGAAAGGCAGTAACAGAGCAAGAATTTTCGGTTGGAGCCTGGCCTATCCAGGCCTCCGTCCAAGACCGCAGGTGTTTGTTGCAGTGATCTCAGGGCTTGCCCGGTGATTCTGTCAGACTTAATTCCCTGCGTAGACGGTGAGAGAGCCTGAAGAACCTATTTCTTTTTCTGGATTCTACTCACCGTGTTTAGCGTCTATCCACTTCGGTGGATAGATGAAGTGAGTTCCGGAGGGGAAACTCTCCGGACTAAAACATCCAGGAGCAAAAGCTAATGGCATTAAATCTTCAAGACAAACAAGCAATTGTTGCTGAAGTCAGCGAAGTAGCCAAAGGCGCGCTGTCTGCGGTTGTTGCGGATTCCCGTGGCGTAACCGTAGATAAAATGACTGAACTGCGTAAAGCAGGTCGTGAAGCTGGCGTATACATGCGTGTTGTTCGTAACACCCTGCTGCGTCGCGTCGTTGAAGGTACTCCTTTCGAGTGCCTGAAAGACACGTTTGTTGGTCCAACCTTGATTGCATATTCTATGGAACACCCGGGCGCTGCTGCTCGTCTGTTCAAAGACTTCGCGAAAGCGAATGCAAAATTCGAGGTTAAAGCTGCAGCCTTTGAAGGTGAGCTGATCCCAGCCGCTCAAATTGACCGTCTGGCAACGCTGCCGACTTACGAAGAAGCACTGGCACGTCTGATGTCGACCATGAAAGAAGCCGCTGCAGGCAAACTGGTCCGTACTCTGGCTGCTGTACGCGATGCGAAAGAAGCTGCATAAGCTCTCTGCTAACATCGTTTTTGCTTACGTATAAACTTATTCTGATTCTTAGGAACAATTGTTATGTCTATCACTAAAGACCAAATCCTGGAAGCTGTTGCAGCTATGTCCGTAATGGAAGTAGTTGAGCTGGTTTCTGCAATGGAAGAAAAATTCGGCGTTTCTGCTGCTGCTGCTGTCGCTGTCGCTGCTGGCCCTGCTGAAGCTGCTGAAGAGCAGACTGAATTCGACGTAATCCTGAAATCTGTTGGCGGTAACAAAGTCGCAGTGATCAAAGCAGTACGTGGCGCAACTGGTCTGGGCCTGAAAGAAGCTAAAGACCTGGTTGAATCTGCACCGGCTGCAATCAAAGAAGCGATCAGCAAAGACGACGCAGCTGCTCTGGAAGCTGCTCTGAAAGAAGCTGGCGCTGAAGTTGAAATCAAATAAGATAACCTTCGGGTTACAGTCTGAGTAGTTTGCAGACTGCTGGCTGGTGACTATAATAGTCACCAGCCTTTTTGCGCTAAAAGAGTCTCTGTGGGGTTTCGCATTGTTTGTCCACCTTGATTCTTCCAATGTCTTTTTCTCTCGACGCCTTAATATACTGCTTTCCCGTGGGGTTCCCTGCCTTGCAAGAGCAATGAAATGATTTAAGAGTGATAGAAAAAGATGTATTGCACCTGAGCCAGGCTCAACGGTGAAAACGAAATAATGTTGCATGAACTGTCCTGCAGGACGGACAGCGTGGTTCGACTTGTCAGCGAGCTGAGGAACCCTAATGGTTTACTCCTATACCGAGAAAAAACGTATTCGTAAGGATTTTGGCAAACGTCCGCAAGTACTGGATGTGCCTTATCTCCTATCTATCCAGCTTGACTCGTTCCAGAAGTTTATCGAGCAAGATCCGGAAGGCCAATACGGTCTGGAAGCAGCATTCCGTTCCGTTTTCCCTATCCAGAGCTACAGTGGTAACTCTGAGCTGCAATATGTCAGCTACCGTCTGGGTGAGCCTGTCTTTGATGTTAAAGAGTGTCAGATCCGTGGTGTGACATTTTCAGCACCACTGCGCGTAAAATTACGCCTGGTCATCTACGAGCGCGAAGCGCCGGAAGGGACCGTCAAAGACATTAAAGAACAAGAAGTTTACATGGGCGAAATTCCGCTCATGACTGATAACGGTACCTTTGTCATCAATGGTACTGAGCGTGTTATCGTTTCTCAGTTACACCGTAGCCCGGGCGTATTCTTTGATAGCGATAAAGGTAAAACGCATTCTTCCGGTAAGGTACTGTATAACGCACGTATCATCCCTTACCGTGGCTCATGGCTGGACTTCGAGTTCGATCCTAAAGACAACCTGTTTGTCCGTATTGACCGTCGTCGTAAACTGCCTGCGACCATTATTCTGCGCGCACTGAATTACACCACTGAACAAATCATCGACCTGTTCTTTGATAAAGTGGTCTATGAAATTCGTGACAACAAACTGCAGATGGCGTTGGTTCCTGAGCGTCTGCGCGGCGAAACTGCCTCTTTTGACATCGAGTCAAATGGCACAGTTTATGTCGAAAAAGGCCGCCGTATTACTGCCCGTCATATCCGCCAGCTGGAAAAAGATAATGTCCAGCACATCGAAGTTCCGGTTGAATATATTGCCGGTAAAGTCGTTGCGCGTGATTATATTGATGAGAGCACCGGTGAGCTTATCGTTGCTGCGAACATGGAACTGTCCATGGATCTGCTGGCTAAACTGAGCCAGTCTGGTCATAAGCGCATCGAAACGCTGTTCACAAACGATCTGGACCACGGTCCTTATATCTCTGAAACCCTGCGTGTGGATCCGACCAGCGACCGCCTGAGTGCACTGGTTGAAATCTACCGTATGATGCGTCCTGGTGAGCCACCAACGCGTGAAGCGGCAGAGAACCTGTTTGAGAACCTGTTCTTCTCGGAAGATCGTTATGATCTTTCCGCAGTGGGTCGTATGAAGTTCAACCGTTCATTGCTGCGTGATGAAATCGAAGGTGCAGGTATCCTGAGCCACGACGATATCATCCAGGTAATGAAAAAACTGATCGATATCCGTAACGGTATCGGTGAAGTGGATGACATCGACCACCTGGGTAACCGTCGTATCCGTTCTGTCGGTGAGATGGCTGAGAACCAGTTCCGTGTCGGTCTGGTACGTGTTGAGCGTGCGGTGAAAGAGCGTCTGTCCCTGGGTGATCTGGATACCCTGATGCCTCAGGACATGATCAACGCTAAGCCGATTTCAGCTGCCGTTAAAGAGTTCTTTGGTTCCAGCCAGCTGTCTCAGTTTATGGACCAGAACAACCCGCTGTCTGAAATTACGCACAAACGTCGTATTTCTGCACTGGGCCCGGGCGGTCTGACCCGTGAACGCGCAGGCTTTGAAGTTCGAGACGTACACCCGACTCACTACGGTCGTGTTTGTCCTATCGAAACGCCTGAAGGTCCGAACATCGGTCTTATCAACTCACTGTCTGTGTATGCGCAGACTAACGAATATGGCTTCCTCGAAACGCCATACCGTCGTGTGGTTGACAGCCAGGTGACTGACGAAATTCATTACCTGTCTGCGATTGAAGAAGGCAACTTCGTTATTGCTCAGGCGAACACCAACCTCGACGACGATGGTCGTTTCGTGGATGACCTGGTGACCTGTCGTAACAAGGGTGAATCGAGCCTGTTCAGCCGTGACCAGGTTGACTACATGGACGTTTCGACCCAGCAGGTTGTTTCTGTCGGTGCGTCACTGATCCCATTCCTGGAACACGATGATGCTAACCGTGCATTGATGGGTGCAAACATGCAACGTCAGGCGGTTCCTACTCTGCGTGCTGATAAGCCGTTAGTAGGTACCGGTATGGAACGCGCGGTCGCAGTCGACTCCGGTGTTACTGCAGTGGCTAAGCGTGGCGGTACCGTTCAGTACGTCGATGCCTCCCGTATCGTTATCAAAGTTAACGAAGACGAGATGTATGCCGGTGAAGCGGGTATCGATATCTATAACCTGACCAAATACACCCGTTCTAACCAGAACACGTGTATCAACCAGATGCCATGTGTCAATCTGGGTGAGCCGATTGAACGTGGTGATGTACTGGCAGATGGCCCGTCTACCGATTTAGGTGAACTGGCTCTGGGTCAGAACATGCGCGTGGCATTCATGCCATGGAATGGTTATAACTTCGAAGACTCCATCCTCGTTTCTGAGCGTGTTGTCCAGGAAGACCGTTTCACGACTATCCATATTCAGGAACTGGCTTGTGTGTCCCGTGACACCAAACTGGGGCCGGAAGAGATCACTGCGGATATCCCTAACGTGGGTGAAGCTGCGCTCTCTAAACTGGATGAATCCGGTATCGTTTATATCGGTGCTGAAGTGACCGGTGGCGATATTCTGGTCGGTAAAGTCACGCCTAAAGGCGAGACCCAGCTGACGCCGGAAGAAAAACTGCTGCGTGCTATCTTCGGTGAGAAAGCGTCTGACGTTAAAGATTCTTCTCTGCGCGTACCAAACGGTGTTTCCGGTACGGTCATCGATGTTCAGGTCTTCACCCGTGATGGTGTTGAAAAAGACAAACGTGCGCTCGAAATTGAAGAGATGCAGCTGAAGCAGGCGAAGAAAGACCTGACTGAAGAACTGCAGATCCTTGAAGCCGGCCTGTTTACCCGTATCTATACCGTTCTGACGACCGGTGGTGTTGAAGCTGAGAAGCTGGACAAACTGCCACGTGAGCGCTGGCTGGAACTGGGTCTGACTGATGAAGAAAAACAGAATCAGTTAGAGCAGCTGGCTGAACAGTATGACGAACTGAAGCGCGAGTTTGAGAAGAAGCTTGAAGCTAAGCGCCGCAAAATCACCCAGGGCGATGATCTGGCACCAGGTGTGCTGAAAATCGTTAAGGTTTATCTGGCCGTTAAACGTCAGATCCAGCCTGGTGATAAAATGGCAGGTCGTCACGGGAACAAAGGTGTTATCTCTAAGATCAACCCGATCGAAGATATGCCTTACGATGAAAACGGGACTCCTGTTGATATCGTACTGAACCCGCTGGGCGTACCATCACGTATGAACATCGGTCAGATTCTGGAAACCCACCTGGGTATGGCTGCGAAAGGTATCGGCGATAAGATCAATGCCATGCTGAAGCAGCAACAGGATGTTGCCCGACTGCGTGAGTTCATTCAGCGCGCTTATGACTTAGGCACTGATGTTCGCCAGAAAGTCGACCTGAACACTTTCTCTGATGACCAGGTATTGCGTCTGGCAGAGAACCTGAAGAAAGGGATGCCAATTGCGACCCCGGTCTTCGACGGTGCTAAAGAAAGTGAAATCAAGGAACTGCTGACTTTAGGGGGTATTCCTACTTCCGGTCAGATCACCCTGTTTGATGGTCGTACCGGTGAGCAGTTTGAGCGTCAGGTAACCGTAGGTTACATGTACATGCTGAAACTGAACCACCTGGTGGATGACAAAATGCATGCGCGTTCTACCGGTTCTTACAGCCTTGTTACTCAGCAGCCGCTGGGTGGTAAAGCTCAGTTCGGTGGTCAGCGTTTCGGGGAGATGGAAGTGTGGGCACTGGAAGCATACGGTGCAGCATACACCCTGCAGGAAATGCTGACGGTGAAATCTGATGACGTGAACGGCCGTACGAAGATGTATAAAAACATCGTCGATGGTAACCATCAGATGGAACCAGGCATGCCGGAATCCTTCAACGTACTGTTGAAAGAAATCCGCTCGCTGGGTATCAACATCGAGCTGGAAGACGAGTAAGCACTCGTATTAGTACTGGTTACAGGGTGTCCGGAATGTCCGGATGCCCTTAGAAGTCTCACTCCGACGGGAGCAAATCCGTGAAAGACTTACTTAAGTTTCTAAAAGCGCAAACTAAAACCGAAGAGTTTGATGCGATCAAGATTGCTCTGGCATCGCCAGACATGATCCGTTCCTGGTCTTTCGGTGAAGTTAAGAAGCCAGAAACCATTAACTACCGTACCTTTAAGCCGGAACGTGATGGTCTGTTCTGTGCGCGTATTTTTGGTCCGGTAAAAGACTATGAGTGCCTGTGCGGTAAGTACAAGCGCCTGAAGCACCGTGGTGTTATCTGTGAGAAGTGTGGCGTAGAAGTTACCCAGACTAAAGTTCGTCGTGACCGTATGGGTCACATCGAGCTGGCATCTCCTACAGCACACATCTGGTTCCTGAAATCACTGCCATCCCGTATTGGTCTGTTATTAGACATGCCACTGCGTGATATCGAACGTGTGCTTTATTTCGAATCTTATGTCGTTATTGAAGGCGGCATGACCAACCTCGAAAAGCGCCAGATCCTGACTGAAGAGCAGTATCTGGATGCGTTAGAAGAGTTTGGTGATGAATTCGACGCAAAAATGGGTGCGGAAGCGGTTCAGGCCCTGCTGAAAGGCATGGATCTGGAACAGGAATGCGAGCAGCTGCGTGAAGAGCTGAACGAAACCAACTCCGAAACCAAGCGTAAAAAGCTGACCAAGCGTATTAAGCTGCTTGAAGCTTTCGTTCAGTCTGGTAATAAACCAGAGTGGATGATCCTGACAGTACTGCCAGTATTGCCACCGGACCTGCGTCCTCTGGTACCGCTGGACGGTGGACGCTTTGCGACTTCAGATCTGAATGATCTGTATCGCCGTGTGATCAACCGTAATAACCGTCTGAAGCGTCTTCTGGATCTGGCTGCGCCTGATATCATCGTACGTAACGAAAAACGTATGCTGCAGGAAGCGGTCGATGCTCTGCTGGATAACGGTCGTCGCGGTCGTGCGATCACCGGTTCTAACAAGCGTCCTCTGAAGTCTCTGGCCGACATGATCAAAGGTAAGCAGGGTCGTTTCCGTCAGAACCTGCTGGGTAAACGTGTCGACTACTCTGGTCGTTCCGTCATTACCGTAGGTCCTTACCTGCACCTGCATCAGTGTGGTCTGCCGAAGAAAATGGCACTGGAACTGTTCAAACCATTTATCTATGGCAAGCTGGAACTGCGTGGCCTGGCGACGACTATCAAAGCCGCTAAGAAAATGGTTGAGCGTGAAGAAGCTGTCGTCTGGGATATCCTGGATGAAGTTATCCGCGAACACCCGGTTCTGCTGAACCGTGCACCAACACTGCACCGTTTAGGTATTCAGGCGTTCGAACCGGTATTGATCGAAGGTAAAGCGATTCAGCTGCACCCGTTAGTCTGTGCTGCTTATAACGCCGACTTCGATGGTGACCAGATGGCGGTACACGTACCGTTGACTCTGGAAGCTCAGCTGGAAGCGCGTGCGCTGATGATGTCGACCAACAACATCCTGTCTCCTGCGAATGGTGAGCCAATCATCGTTCCTTCTCAGGACGTTGTACTGGGTCTGTATTATATGACCCGCGACAAAGTTAACGCCAAAGGTGAAGCCATGGTGCTGACCGGACCTAAAGAAGCGGAACGTGTGTACCGCGCAGGTCTGGCTGAGCTCCACGCTCGTGTCAAAGTGCGTATTACTGAATACAGCAAAAACGAGCAGGGCGAATTCATCCCACATACCAGCCTGGTCGACACCACTGTCGGTCGTGCCATTCTGTGGATGATCGTACCTAAGGGTCTGCCGTACTCGATTATCAACCAGGCACTGGGTAAGAAAGCTATCTCTAAGATGCTGAATACCTGTTACCGTATCCTGGGTCTGAAGCCGACCGTTATCTTTGCTGACCAGACCATGTATACCGGTTTTGCTTATGCAGCCCGTTCAGGTGCATCTGTAGGTATCGATGATATGGTTATCCCGGCCAAAAAAGCCGAGATCATTACCGAAGCTGAAGCGGAAGTTGCTGAGATTCAGGAACAGTTCCAGTCAGGTCTGGTGACCGCCGGTGAGCGTTACAACAAAGTCATCGATATCTGGGCTGCGGCTAACGAACGTGTTTCCAAAGCGATGATGGAAAACCTGCAAACTGAAACTGTGATCAACCGTCATGGTGAAGAAGAGCAGCAGGTTTCTTTCAACAGCATCTATATGATGGCCGACTCCGGTGCTCGTGGTTCTGCTGCGCAGATCCGTCAGCTGGCAGGTATGCGTGGTCTGATGGCTAAGCCAGATGGCTCCATCATTGAAACGCCAATCACCGCGAACTTCCGTGAAGGTCTGAACGTACTTCAGTACTTCATCTCGACCCACGGTGCTCGTAAAGGTCTGGCGGATACCGCACTGAAAACGGCGAACTCCGGTTATCTGACGCGTCGTCTGGTTGACGTTGCACAGGATCTGGTCGTTACCGAAGATGATTGTGGTACCCACGAAGGTATCATGATGACTCCGGTCATCGAAGGCGGTGATGTTAAAGAGCCACTGCGTGAACGTGTTCTGGGCCGTGTAACGGCTGAAGATGTACTGAAACCTGGTTCTGCAGATATTCTGGTGGCACGTAATACCCTGCTGGATGAGCACTGGTGTGACGTTCTGGAACAGAACTCTGTCGACAGCGTAAAAGTACGTTCAGTGGTAGGTTGTACGACTGACTTTGGTGTGTGTGCTCACTGCTATGGTCGTGACCTGGCTCGTGGACATATCATCAACAAAGGTGAAGCTGTCGGTGTTATCGCAGCACAGTCCATCGGTGAGCCTGGTACACAGCTGACGATGCGTACGTTCCACATCGGTGGTGCGGCATCCCGTGCGGCTGCTGAATCCAGCATTCAGGTGAAGAACAAAGGTACCATCAAGCTTATCAACGCGAAGTCAGTAACAAACTCAGCAGGCAAGCTGGTTATTACTTCACGTAACGTTGAACTGAATATGATCGATGAATTCGGTCGTACCAAGGAAAGCTATAAAGTACCTTATGGTTCCGTGATGGCCAAAGGTGATGGTGAGCAGGCGAATGCCGGCGAAACCGTTGCTAACTGGGATCCGCACACCATGCCGGTAATCACCGAAGTGAACGGTTACGTACGCTTTGTCGATATGAACGATGGCCAGACAATCACCCGTCAGACGGATGAGCTGACCGGTCTGTCTTCTATCGTGGTGATGGATACTGCTGAACGTACCTCCGGTGGTAAAGATCTGCGTCCGGCACTGAAAGTGGTCGATGCCAATGGTGATGATGTTATGTTACCAGGTACCGATATGCCGGCTCAGTACTTCCTGCCAGGTAACGCGATTGTACAGCTGGAAGATGGTGTAAAAATCAGCTCCGGTGATACCTTAGCGCGTGTTCCTCAGGAATCCGGCGGTACTAAAGATATTACCGGTGGTCTGCCACGTGTTGCTGACCTGTTCGAAGCCCGTCGTCCGAAAGAGCCGGCGATTCTGGCAGAAATCAGCGGTATTATTTCCTTCGGGAAAGAGACCAAAGGTAAACGTCGCCTGGTGATCACTCCGGTTGACGGTAGCGAACCTTACGAAGAGATGATCCCGAAATGGCGTCAGCTGAACGTATTTGAAGGTGAGCGCGTAGAACGTGGTGATGTAGTTTCCGATGGACCTGAATCTCCGCACGACATTCTGCGTCTGCGTGGCGTTCATGCGGTGACTCGTTACATCGTTAACGAAGTTCAGGACGTTTACCGTCTGCAGGGCGTTAAGATTAACGATAAACACATCGAAGTTATCGTTCGTCAGATGCTGCGTAAAGCGACCATTGCTTCTTCCGGAAGCTCTGAGTTCCTGGAAGGTGAACAGGCTGAAGTTTCACGCGTGATGATTGCTAACCGTGAACTGGAAGCTAACGGTAAAGTCCCTGCGACTTTCGCCCGTGACCTGCTGGGTATTACCAAAGCATCTCTGGCAACAGAGTCGTTTATCTCTGCAGCATCCTTCCAGGAGACTACCCGTGTCCTGACTGAGGCCGCTGTTGCCGGTAAACGTGACGAACTGCGCGGTCTCAAAGAGAACGTTATCGTGGGTCGTCTGATCCCTGCCGGTACCGGTTATGCATACCATCAGGATCGTATGCGTCGCCGTCACGCGGGTGAGGCACCGGTGGTTCCTCAGGTGACTGCAGATGAAGCCTCTGCAAGCCTGGCTGAACTGCTGAATGCCGGCCTCGGCGGTAACGACGAGTAAGGCAGTGCTATAATCGTGTAATAAACCCTGCTTCGGCAGGGTTTTTTTATATCGGGAGAGATCGGGAAAGGAACAGTAGATGAAGAGATGTTGTCTGCCTGCCATCTTATTCTCCATGCTGGTGGTGACATTCGGGGCCCGGGCATCAGAGCCGGTACAACGGATGTTCCAGGACTGGCAGGTCACTTGTAATAACCTCAATGATTGTGATATCCGCAATGTTGATGAAAATATGCGGGTAGTGATCCGACATGAAGCGGGTCCCAGAGGGGCAGTATCACTGGATTTGATGGGCTTTGATATTGATAAGCCGTCAGGGATCTGGCTGGATGGAAAGCTATGGAATAATTCCCTGACACCGGTTTATGCCGATAATAAACATGATTATGCCGGCTATCACACGACATCATTACAGGCTGTACAGGCGTTTGCTGAGGCAGCGAAAAATGCAGGGCGTATTGCTCTGACACCGGACGAAGATGATGATACCGGCTCTCTGAAAGGATTGAATACCTCTTTACATTTTGCCGATGAAATTCAGGGACGGCTGAATAACCGCACCGCTTTTATTCGTACCGGGAACGGTATCCCTGCGCAGGTGCCTTTACGTTATGCCTTTGAGATCCCTGCGACAAAAATTCCTGCTATTTTTCCGGTCGGTGATGGTAATGCACTGATCAATGAAGTTCTCCAGACTCAGCAAGATGTACTGGATGACGAAGAATGCTCTCCGGATGCCGATGATATCACCCGTAGTCAGGTGAAGCCTCTGGATAAAAAACATGTACTGGTCATGATTAACTGTGTCACCGGGGCTTATCAGTCTTCGGGGATCGTTTTTATCGTCCCGCGGGCACACCCGGATCGTGGCAGTGAAGTGGAACTGACTCTGCCGCTAAAAGATGATCAGGGCGATCCTCAGACGATCACCTGGTTTACGGATGTCAGCTATGATCCTAAAACGGCCTTACTGACGTATATTGCACGCGGCCACGGCGTGTCGGATTGTGGTGAAAGCGGTACCTGGCGATATGATGGTCATGTGTTTCAACTGATGAGTTATCATAATCAGCCGACCTGTGACGGGGGAGAACCGGGGCACTGGCCCTCTGTCTGGCTGACTCCGGGATTCAAAGAGTAAAAATACGGGCGCTATGGCGCCCGCTGTGTTCAGGCACTCTCTCTGCCAAATGCGAACTCCCAGTCTTTCCATACCGGCTGTAGCCCTGCCCGCTGCAGCGCGGCCGCAACAACTTCCGGGCGTCGATGATCATCCGGGGAGAACTGTTCCAGCGCATCGGTGTCGCTGGCATACCCGCCGGGAGTGGTTTTCGAAAAGGCACTGGCGGTAGTCACCGTGATCGGTATGGCATGGTCACGGAAGACCGGGGATTCCCGGGTGGAGAGGGAAATATCCGTTTGTGGTGAAAACAGACGGAAAGCGCACATCGTCTGGAGTAACTGACGTTCGCTCATCTGTGATGCCGGGGTGATCCCTCCGGCACAGGGACGTAACCGGGGAAATGCCACAGAGAACCGTGATCGCCAGTAATATTTTTGCAACCAGTTAAGGTGTTCTCCCATCATCAGACAATCGGTACGCCAGTGTCCTGAAAGGCCGGCAAGTACGCCCAGCCCTATTTTATCGATACCGGCGCGGCCCAGTCTTTCCGGTGTCTGAAGGCGAAACAGAAAATCCTGCTTATTTCCCCGCAGATGATGTGTTGCATAGCAGGAAGCATGATAGGTTTCCTGATAGACCAGCACACCGTCCAGACCCAGCTGATGTAACTCCCGGTATTCCTGCTCCTGTAAAGGCTGAACCTCCATCATCAGTGAACTGAATCGCCGGCGGATATCCGGGATATGCTGCCGGAAATAGTCCATCCCGACTTTAGTCTGATGTTCCCCTGTGACCAGCAGCACCTGGTTAAAACCCAGCTGCCGTAACGCATCACACTCCAGGCCAATTTCGCGGCTATCCAGAGTTTTACGGCGGATACGGTTACTCATTGAGAAACCACAGTAAGTACAATCATTGGCACACAGGTTAGACAAATACAGCGGTGCAAAAAAATTAACGGTATTGCCAAAACGCTGGCGGGTTAGTTGCAGAGCTTTCTCTGCCAGAGGTTCCAGATACTGTTCAGCCGCGGGTGAGAGCAAGGCCATCAGCTCAGTGATCCCGGGCTTGTGACAGGTTAATGCCCGTTCAACATCCGCCGGGCTTTGGCTGTCAATCTGCAAACGCAACGCGTTCTGGTCCAGTGTTTGCCAGTAGTCGGCGAAGTCAGGCATGGGTTGCGGCCTCCGCGTTGTCTGTATCCAGGAATGCGGTCAATGGGCTACTGGCCTTCGCCTGTGTGCTGGTGGTGGTGACCTGCCCCCTGCACAGATAACCCGCTTCGGTGGCCAGCGCGAAAGCCCGCGCCGCAGAAACCGGGTCTCTGGCTGTCGCAATGGCGGTATTCACCAGCACGGCATCGGCACCACATTCCATCGCTTCACAGGCATCCGAAGGCACACCGATCCCGGCATCGATAATGACCGGCACGGTGGCCTGTTCGATGATAATGTGCAGAAAATCACGGCTGAGCAGTCCCCGGTTACTGCCGATAGGAGCGCCGAGCGGCATGACCGCCGCACAGCCCGCCTCTGCCAGCCGTTTACATAACACAGGGTCCGCACCACAGTAAGGTAAAACGGTAAAACCTTCGCGGACCAGTTGCTCAGCCGCTTTCAGTGTTTCTATCGGGTCAGGTAACAGGTAACGGCTGTCCGGATGGATTTCAAGTTTAACCCAGTGTGTCCCCAGGGCTTCCCTGGCCAGTCGGGCCGCAAACACGGCTTCACCGGCCGTTTTAGCGCCGGAGGTATTCGGCAGTAACGCCACGCCTGAACGACGTAGTGGTTCAAGGATGGCGTCCCTGTTATCACCGAAATCGATCCGTTTCATCGCTAAGGTCGCCAGTTGTGAACCGGAGGCGCGAAGCGCAGCCAGCATCAGTTCCGGTGAGGCAAACTTGCCGGTCCCGGTGAGCAGACGCGAACTGAATGTTTTATCCGCTATTTTCAACATGATTAACCTCCTGCGATGACCTGGAAGATCACGACATCATCATTTTCCTGCAACCGGTAGCCCGCCCATTCACTGGCGGGAATAATGCGCTCATTCACAGCGAGGGCAGTTCCCTGTACCGCCACCGATAGAGTGTGTAATAACCGGTTCACCGGACAGGATGACTCCACCGAAATAACGTTATCGTTCACTTTAATTTGCATGTCTGGCTCCACAAATCGGGCAGTTTCTTTCCGGGGTGAGTTTCAGCTTACGCCACCGTAATGCCAGGCCATCAAACAGTATTAACTGACCTGCTGCGGTATTTCGCCCTGAACAGATCCACTTAATGGCCTCCAGGGCTTGTAAGCTGCCCATCACCCCGGTAACCGGTCCTGCGATACCGCTATTGCGGCAGTTACGTTCGGGTTCACGGGAGTCGGGCCACAGGCACTGGTAACATCCGTGCTGCCAGGGGGGTGTCAGCACCAGTAATTGTCCGTGGAAACCGATCGCACTGGCGGTGATCAGCGGAAGGTTGTGGCTGAAGCACCAGGCATTGAGCCGGTGGCGGGTTGCCAGGTTATCTGAACAATCAAGCACCAGTGTCGGCCTGGCAGGCAGTTCATCCCCGGCAGAAAGAGGAATACGATCGCTGATCGCATGGAGTGTGATGGACGGGTTTAAGGCGCGAAGTGCCTCCGCTGCCAGTTTTGCTTTACTGATACCGGTATCTGATGAGCGGTAGAGGATCTGCCGTTGCAGATTACTGATATGCAGATCATCATCGTCAGCCAGCAGAAGTGTACCGGCACCCGCCGCCGCGAGGTATAGTGCGGCGGGTGAACCCAGCCCCCCCAGCCCGACAATAAGAATACGGGCATCACTCAGCTTCTGCTGACCTTCCGGGCCAATCTCTTCCAGTAACAGTTGCCGGCTGTAGCGCATAAAGCTTTTATCATCCAGCATCTGCGGTTACCTCACGGGCATCACTCACTTTCTGTTGTAACTGCCGCACTGCCTGCCGCCAGTCAGCGGCACGGGTAATGGCGCTGACCACGGCGATGCTGCCGACGCCGGTTGCCAGCACCTCACCGGCTCTGTCCAGCGAGATCCCGCCAATCGCAACGGTAGGGATCCCGGACAGCCGGAGGACATGGCGACGCAGGTTGGCCAGACCCTGAGGTGAAGAGGGCATTTCTTTCGTGGTGGTGGGGAAAATATGACCCAGCGCGATATAGGAAGGGTGAAGCGGTAATACCCTGTCAATTTCGACCGTATTATGGGTGGAGACGCCCAGACGAAGCCCTGCCTGATGGATGGCAGATAAACTGGCGGTCTGCAAATCTTCCTGACCGAGATGAACACCATAGGCCCCGTGTTTTATGGCCAGTTGCCATTCATCATTAATAAATAACCTGGCCCCGAACCCGCGGGCAAGACGGATACTGTCGATGATGGCCTTTTCTTTCTCTGCAGCACTGCCTTGTTTCATTCTAAGTTGCAGGGTCATCACCCCGGCATTCAGCAGATTTTCTATCCACTCTGTACTGTCGACGATGGCATACAAACCACAATACCGGGGGACGGGAGGAAATATCTGAGTCATGCCTTGGCTCCTGTCCGGGCAGCGGGTACCGGTGTATAAATCTCGCTGCCTTTTTCCCGGAAGCGCCGGGACATCTCCAGCATTCCCTCATCGATCACGACTTCCGGGGTCGGATTTTTACTGGCAAAGTCACGGACTTCCTGGCTTATTTTCATGGAACAGAATTTGGGTCCGCACATCGAACAGAAATGGGCGACTTTTCCGGATTCCTGCGGCAGCGTCTGATCGTGATAACTGCGGGCAGTTTCGGGATCCAGCGCCAGGTGGAACTGGTCTTCCCAGCGAAACTCAAACCGGGCTTTAGACATTGCGTTATCACGTATTTGCGCGCCGGGATGCCCTTTTGCCAGGTCAGCGGCGTGGGCTGCAATTTTGTAGGCAATCAGCCCTTGTTTGACATCTTCTTTGTCCGGCAGCCCGAGATGCTCTTTCGGGGTGACGTAACACAGCATGGCACAGCCGAACCACCCTATCATGGCGGCACCGATCCCGGAGGTGAAGTGATCATAGCCCGGGGCGATATCGGTGGTCAGCGGTCCCAGGGTATAAAACGGGGCTTCGTGACAATGTTCCAGCTGTTCGGTCATATTGCGTTGGATCATATGCATCGGCACGTGTCCCGGGCCTTCAATCATCACCTGAACATCGTACTCGTGGGCAATTTTTGTCAGTTCTCCCAGCGTATGCAGTTCCGCAAATTGTGCTTCATCATTTGCATCCTGAATAGACCCGGGACGCAGCCCATCGCCCAGTGACAGCGCAATATCATAGCTGGCACAAATCTCACAGATCTCACGAAAATGCCGGTACAGGAAGTTCTCCTGATGATGTGAAAGACACCACTTCGCCATAATGGAGCCACCGCGGGAAACAATCCCTGTCAGCCGTTTGGCGGTCATCGGGACATAGCGCAGCAATACGCCGGCATGGATAGTGAAATAATCAACGCCCTGTTCGGCCTGTTCCAGTAATGTGTCGCGGAACACGGCCCAGTTCAAATCTTCGGCGACACCATTCACTTTTTCGAGCGCCTGATAAATGGGGACCGTGCCAACAGGGATAGGGCTGTTACGCAGGATCCATTCACGTGTTTCGTGAATATTTCGCCCGGTAGAGAGGTCCATCAGGGTATCTGCGCCCCAGCGGGTCGCCCAGACCAGTTTTTCGACTTCTTCCTCGATAGAGGATGTCACGGCAGAATTACCAATATTGGCATTAATTTTTACCAGGAAATTCCGACCGATAATCATCGGTTCAGATTCCGGATGATTAATATTGGCCGGAATGATCGCTCGCCCGGCGGCTACTTCCTGGCGGACAAATTCAGGGGTAATAGATGCCGGAAGAGGGGCAAAAAAATGCTTACCGGGATGTTGCTGAAGGAGTTCCGGACGGGTGACCTGTTCTCTTCCCATATTTTCCCGCAATGCGATAAATTCCATTTCCGGTGTGATAATCCCCTGACGCGCATAATGCAGTTGCGTTACACAACGGCCTTTTTTTGCCTTACGGGGTTCGGGAAGATGCTGAAAACGTAATGAGTCCAGGCTTTCATCAGCCAGTCGTTGCCGGGTATAAGAGGAGCTGGTGGAAGGGAGTGGCTCTGAGTCTTGTCGTTCATCAATCCAGACCTGACGGAGCTTACGGATACCGTGATGGATATCCGGAACCGTTGTGTTATCGCCGAAAGGGCCGGAAGTGTCATAGACCGGGATGGGCTCATTTTCTTCCATGACCGGGTTGTCCGGCGTTCCCCCGACCCGTGTCGGGCTGAGCAGGATGGCACGTACAGGCACCCGGATATCCGGCCGGGACCCGGTGATCCACCGGCGTTCCGAGCCCGGAAAAAACTCACTGTTCAGTGAATTGATAAAGTTTTTGGCTTGTTCGCGTTTTTCACGCCGTGATAATGGTTCAGACATAGCTCTATTTCCTGTAAAAAAAGAAATACGCTTGTCCGGAGTCCGGAAGGAGTGACAGATTGATCCTGCCCTGCGGGCAGTTTCAGACTGGACTGTACTCTTGTTCCCTTCGCAGGTACTAACCTGATCAGGTTCCGCGGATCCCGAATTAACGGTCTCAGCCCCGGGGGGCACTCCGACAAGATACCAGGCCTCCGCAGTCAGTACTTCATGGCGGAGGCTGTGAAAATTCACGTCTGTCAGCATAGAGGGCTTCATCGCGAAGTACAAGCCCCTGCTCAACGTAAGGGCAGAATGCCCTGATCCCGCACAATTTAAAAATATATCGCTGCGGGGGATCAACGACATTCTGTTTGGGGGTGCTACTATGAGTTCATGTTCTGAGATCGCCGTGGATCATCAATAAAAATTAAGGTAATGATGTGATGGAACGTGAAATCACCCGGAATGACCGGGGATGGTGGGTCATTAGTCAGCAAAACAAACTGTGGCTGCCACAAGGGACACTCCCGCACGGTAGCGCAGAAGAGTTTGCACTGACAGGCAGCCGCGCATTACAGACCGGAGAGTGGCAGGGGGAACCGGTGTGGCTGGTACGTGAAACCCGCGCTCAGGATATGATGTCATTAAGACAATTGCTGGGTGAAGAGAGCGGTTTATTCCGTATGGCCGGACGGGCGGTTCAGTTGTCAGAATTTTATAGGTCACACCGGTATTGTGGATACTGCGGAGCGGAAATGCACCTCAGTCGCAGCGAATTTGCCTGTCTGTGCGGCAGTTGTCATGAGCGCTATTACCCGCAAATTGCGCCCTGCATCATTGTCGCCATTCGCCGGCAGGATAAAATCCTGTTAGCAAACCATGTCCGCAGCCGCAACGGCATATATACCGCCCTGGCAGGGTTTGCTGAAGTGGGTGAAACGCTGGAGCAAACGGTAGCCCGTGAGGTCATGGAAGAAAGTAATATCAGAATCAAAAACCTGCGTTATGTGGCTTCCCAGCCCTGGCCTTTTCCTCAGTCACTGATGATGGCCTTCCTGGCAGATTACGATAGCGGCGAACTCCGCATTGACCCTAAAGAACTGCAGGATGCCGGATGGTACCGCTATGATGCGTTGCCTGTGCTCCCCCCTCCGGGAACCATTGCCCGACGCCTGATTGAAGACACTATCGCGCTTTGCCGTAGTGAAAATGAATAACTGACCTGCGCAGACTCAGGGGCTGGTTAAAACAACGAGGGGTTTGTGTATATACTATGCGCCTGACTTCGAGAGAGCCTGATTATGAGTGAATTAAAAAACGACCGTTATCTGCGCGCGTTACTGCGTCAGCCGACGGATGTGACGCCGGTATGGATGATGCGTCAGGCAGGGCGCTATTTACCTGAATATAAAGCGACACGTGCAGAAGCCGGTGACTTCATGTCACTGTGTAAAAATGCGGAACTGGCTTGTGAAGTAACACTACAGCCACTCCGTCGTTATCCGCTGGATGCTGCCATTCTTTTTTCCGATATTCTGACTATTCCCGATGCGATGGGATTAGGTTTGTATTTCGAAACGGGGGAAGGGCCTCGTTTTTCTTCACCGATCACTTGCGCTGCCGATGTGAAAAAACTGCCTGTCCCGGACCCGGAGCAGGAATTGCAGTATGTGATGAATGCGGTGCGGACCATCCGTAAAAACCTGAAAGGTGAAGTTCCGCTGATTGGTTTTTCCGGCAGTCCATGGACACTGGCGACCTATATGGTGGAAGGAGGGAGTAGTAAGGCCTTCACTAAAATCAAGAAAATGATGTACAGCGACCCGTCCACCTTGCATGCAATGCTGGATAAGCTGGCTGAAAGCGTCATTCTGTACCTGAATGCTCAGATCCGCGCCGGTGCACAATCGGTCATGGTCTTCGACACCTGGGGCGGCGTGTTAACCGGCCGCGATTACCGTGACTTCTCGCTGTATTACATGCATAAAATTGTCGACGGATTATTGCATGAAAATGAAGGTCGTCGGGTTCCTGTGACTCTGTTTACCAAAGGCGGTGGACAGTGGCTTGAGCAGATAGCCGATACCGGATGCGATGCTATTGGTCTGGACTGGACCACAGAGATTGGCAATGCACGTGAGCGTGTAGGGCACCGTGTTGCTCTGCAGGGGAATATGGACCCGTCTGTACTTTATGCCCCGCCAGCACGTATAGAACAGGAAGTCTCCTCCATCCTGGAAGGATTTGGTCAGGGCGACGGACATGTCTTTAACCTGGGACATGGCATCCATCAGGATGTTCCCCCGGAACATGCCGGTGCATTTGTTGAAGCTGTTCACCGTCTTTCCGCGGCTTACCACAAGTAATCATGGCTGACTTCGCGTTACTGAAAGCAGAACAGCAATTGCTGGCCGCACAGGTGGTACGTGAAGGCCTGAGCCCTGACTTTGTCCCCCGGTTTATTGCCGGGGGAGATACCGGTTTCGAAGAGAACGGTACTGTGGCCCGGGCGGCTATTGTGATTTTGCATTGGCCGTCGCTGGAGATGGCAGAGCATCGCGTTGCCCGTGTACCCGTGACGTTGCCTTATGTCCCGGGCTACCTCTCTTTCCGTGAATGCCCCGCGTTACTGGCTGCCTGGCAGCAACTCACGCACCGTCCGGAGTTAATGTTCATCGACGGACACGGCGTTGCCCATCCACGTGGATTAGGTCTTGCCAGTCATTTTGGGGTTACCGTCGATATCCCGGTGATAGGTGTGGCGAAACGACGTTTATGCGGTGATTATCAGGCGTTGTCTGCTACCCCCGGAGACTGCCAGCCTTTAATGTATCAGCAGCGGCAGACTGGCTGGGTATTACGCAGCAAAGCCCGGTGTAATCCGTTATTTATTTCGGCCGGACACCGTGTGAGCGACGATATGGCACTGTACTGGACCCGTCAGTGTCTGCGTGGTTACCGTTTACCTGAACCTACCCGCCTGGCGGATGCCGTCGCGTCTCAACGCAAGGGCTTCCTGCGTTATCTGAACAGACAATAACGCTGTGAAAAGATCGCTTTTGCGTTACACTTTCGCCAGCTAATTGATAACGAGTACCCGTCATGTTACGTAACCCAATCCATTTACGCCTGGAAAAGCTGGAAAGCTGGAAGCATGTGACTTTCATGGCCTGTCTGTGTGAGCGCATGTATCCGAATTACCAGGCCTTCTGCCAGCAGACTGAGTTTGCTGATGCGCATATTTATCGCCGTATTCTCGACCTGGTCTGGGAAACGCTGGTGGTTAAAGATGCCAAAGTGAATTTTGATTCTCAGCTGGAGAAGCTGGAAGAGGCGATCCCGGATGGTGATGCGTTTGATTTTTACGGTGTCTACCCGGCGATTGATGCCTGTGTGGCCCTGAGTGAACTTCTGCATGCCATGCTGAGTGGTGAAAGCCTCACTTATGCAATCCAGGTCAGTGAAACCTCTGTGACGACCGTTGCTATGCTGGAAATGACCCAGGCTGGCCGCGAGATGACGGATGAAGAACTGAGAGAAAATCAGGCAGTGATTGATGAATGGGACCTCCAGTGGGAAATATTCAGGCTGCTGGCTGATTGTGAAGAACGTGATTTAGAGCTGATCAAAGGGTTACGTGCTGACCTGCGGGAAGCCGGAATCAGTAACATTGGTATAAGTTTTAACCAGTAAGACGATAAAACGTGACTTCAGACCTGATTTAGCTCACCTGAAGGCTTCACATCCGCCCCCTGTCTGGTCTACATTTGGGGGGCTAAAAATTGTGGCTATCGGTGTGTGCAGGCTGAAGGGTGTCGGAAGATAGGCTTTTCACTCGCACTCGTTGCTTAGCAGGCGATAAATACACTTTAAGGATAACTTATGAACAAGACTCAACTGATTGATGTGATCGCGGAAAAAGCGGACCTGTCTAAAACCCAGGCTAAAACAGCACTGGAATCTACTCTGGCTGCGATCACTGAGTCTCTGAAAGAAGGTGATGCAGTTCAGCTGGTTGGTTTCGGTACTTTCAAAGTAAACCACCGCGCAGAGCGTACTGGTCGTAACCCGCAGACGGGTAAAGAAATCAAAATTGCTGCTGCTAACGTGCCTGCGTTCGTTTCCGGCAAGGCACTGAAAGACGCGGTAAAATAAGCGTTTCTCTCAGTTGCACTGATATTTAGTTAACAAAAGAGGCAGGTCAGACTGCCTCTTTTGTTTCTTTTAACCATTTTCGGAGGTGTTTTTTTCCGGAAATGATCCTGATATTGCTTCCTCACTACCCTAATCTATTCCGCTTATCTCACTGACTGTACTAAGCATTAAGGAGATATGATGTTTTCTTCCGGACGGGGCCTTCTCCTGTGCCTGGCTCTGCTGCTCGTCGGATGTCAGTCTGCGAAAAATATGCCGGCATTCAGTGCTTCCGGTTATCTTTCTGACCGGGGTGTTGTGCGTATCTGGCGAAAGAATATGCCACCGGATATTACTATTCGCACACTTTATACTCCCTTCGACCGTACGGTCACTGAACAAACTGACTACCACTGGCAAAATGGCCAGCTGCTGATGATGAAACGACATATCAGTGGTACATCCCCCGATGATGTAACCTTACGATTTGATAATCAGGGGAATGTCAGCTTTATGCAGCGGCAACTCGCCCGTCAGCGTGAAAGCGTAAGCCTGCAGGATATCGATCTCTATCGGTTTGATGCCGGGCGGTTACTACAAATCAGCAATGGATTACAGGCAGGCAGGGTGACCCTGATGCAGGGGGTCTGGGATGGCAGCAATCGCGTGACGACCTGCCAACATCAGACGGTGTCTGCAGGTCTGGATGCGTATTCTGTACAGATGATTTATCGCGAGCAGAGACAATCTGCAGGAGCGCCGGTCTACATTGCCTGGTTACGCGCACCGGAGGGGGTTCAGCTGCTGAAAGCGACGACGGAAAATCTCTGTCTTCAGGCCCCGGCATCCGCCGATCTCTGAGACGTTTCCGCCAGCAAGAGGGATCAAAAAGGCAGACCGGAGTCTGCCTTTTGTGTGGTGGATGATCCCCCGGGTTACTTCTGGCGGTTAATGGCCCGGTAACCAATATCCGTACGACAGAAGGAACCTTCCCATGAAATGGCTTTTGCCAGTGCATAGGCCTGCTTCTGAGCCGCGGCGATGTCAGTTCCCAGGCCAGTGGCGCATAAGACCCGGCCGCCATGGGTGACAACATCTTCCCCCTGTAAGATGGTGCCGGCGTGGAAAACCTTGCCGTCAGGAGAGGTTGCAGCATCCAGTCCTGAAATCACATCACCTTTACGATATTTGCCAGGGTATCCCCCCGCGGCCAGCACCACACCCAATGCCGGGCGAGGATCCCAGTGTGATTCCTGTTGATCCAACTGCCCGTCGCAGGCCGCAAGGCATAGCGCCACCAGGTCAGATTGCAGTCGCAGCATAATTGGCTGGGTTTCAGGATCGCCGAAACGACAGTTAAATTCGATCACTTTCGGTCGGCCTTCAGGATCGATCATCAGTCCGGCATACAGGAACCCGGTATAAACATTCCCTTCAGCAGCCATTCCGCGTACGGTAGGCCAGATCACTTCGTCCATAGCCCGCTGGTGGACTTCATCAGTCACGACCGGGGCGGGAGAGTAGGCACCCATTCCGCCGGTATTCGGCCCGGTATCCGCATCGCCGACACGTTTATGGTCCTGACTGGTGGCCATAGGCAGGACATGTTCGCCATCAACCATCACGATAAAGCTGGCTTCTTCACCCTGTAAAAATTCTTCAATAACGATACGATGGCCTGCATCACCGAAAGCATTTCCGGCCAGCATATCCCGGACGGCATCTTCAGCTTCCTGCAGAGTCATCGCCACGATGACTCCTTTACCGGCGGCCAGACCATCCGCTTTGATGACGATAGGCGCACCTTTTTCCCGCAGGTAGGCCAGAGCAGGCTCAATTTCGGTGAAGTTCTGGTATTCAGCGGTCGGAATGTTATGCCGTGCCAGGAAATCTTTAGTAAAGGCTTTCGACCCTTCCAGTTGAGCAGCCCCACGGGTCGGGCCAAAAATCTTCAGACCGGCTTCCCGGAAAGCATCGACCACGCCAATCACCAGAGGAGCTTCAGGACCGACAATCGTCAGACCAATGTTCTCTTTGAGCGCAAAAGCGAGTAAACCTTCGATATCTGTGGCGCTGATGTCGACATTATGCAGAGCGGGCTCCAGTGCGGTACCGGCATTTCCCGGAGCGACATAGACTTTCCCGGCCAACGGTGATTGTGCAGCTTTCCATGCCAGCGCGTGTTCACGGCCGCCATTACCAATAATTAAAATGTTCATAGTAAATACCCCGGAAAGATTAATGGCGGAAATGACGCATGTCGGTAAAGATCATCGCAATACCGTGTTCATCAGCAGCGGCAATGACTTCATCATCGCGGATTGAGCCTCCGGGCTGGATAACACAGGTGATCCCGACCGCCGCTGCGGCATCGATACCGTCACGGAACGGGAAAAAGGCATCGGAAGCCATCGCTGACCCTTTAACTTCAAGCCCTTCATCACCGGCTTTGATACCGGCAATCTTCGCCGAATAGACCCGGCTCATCTGGCCGGCACCAATGCCGATAGTCATATTATCGCGGGCATAGACAATGGCGTTGGACTTAACAAACTTTGCCACTTTCCAGCAGAACAGCGCATCGCGCATCTCCTGTGCCGTTGGCTGTCGCTGACTGACTACGCGTAATTGCGACGCGTCGACCATGCCCAGATCACGGTCCTGCACCAGTAATCCGCCATTAACGCGTTTGAAATCCAGGCCTGACTCACGTTGCTGCCACTCACCACACGTCAGGACACGTACATTCTGTTTAGCTGCAGTGATTTTTAATGCAGCCTCGCTGGCTGACGGGGCAATAATGACTTCAACAAACTGGCGGCTGATGATTGCCTGTGCAGTCGCTTCATCCAGTTCACGGTTAAAGGCAATGATCCCGCCGAAGGCGGACGTCGGGTCGGTCGTATAAGCGCGCTCATAGGCCTGCTTAATATCTTCACCAATAGCTACGCCACAAGGGTTGGCATGCTTAACAATGACACAGGCAGGTTCAGGGAATTCTTTGACACATTCCAGTGCCGCATCGGTATCAGCAATATTGTTATAGGAGAGCGCTTTACCCTGCAGCTGCTGAGCCGTCGCCACGGAGGCTTCTTTAATATTCTCTTCTATATAGAAAGCCGCATCCTGGTGGCTGTTCTCGCCGTAACGCATATCCTGCTTTTTAACAAAGTTCAGGTTCAGCGTACGCGGGAAACGTCCGGCCGGTGTCTTATCTTCACTATAATACGCAGGCACTCGCTGACCGAAGTAGTTCGCGATCATACTGTCGTAAGCCGCGGTATGCTCAAAGGCTTTGATCGCCAGGTCAAAACGCGTTTCCAGGGTCAGACTATTGTCATTCTCTTCCAGTTCCCGGATCAGCGCCGGGTAATCATGGCTTTTCACCACGATAGCCACATCTTTATGGTTCTTGGCGGCGGAGCGCACCATGGTCGGGCCACCGATATCAATATTCTCGACGGCATCTTCCAGCGAACATCCTTCACGGGCGACCGTTTCAGCAAAAGGGTAGAGGTTAACGACCACCATATCGATCGGGTCGATCTGATGTTCCGCCATAATGGCATCATCCTGGCCACGTCTTCCCAGGATCCCGCCATGGACTTTAGGGTGCAGTGTTTTTACTCGACCATCCATCATTTCCGGAAAACCGGTGTAGTCGGATACTTCGGTAACAGGTAAACCCGCGTCAGCCAGTAAACGGGCAGTGCCGCCGGTAGAAAGCAACTCCACACCCCGGGATGTCAGTGCTTTGGCAAACTCAACAATACCGGTTTTGTCAGAAACACTCAGAAGAGCGCGGCGTACAGGACGACGTTGTTGCATAGTGAAGTAATCCTCTGGATTGGTTTCATATATATAGAAAAGAAGTCATAGAGAAAGTTCTGAAGGCAAATATCGCTGTTATCTGCGTTCAGAAACCTCGCCCGACCCGCTAATTACATGCGGGCATTGTAGCGAAAACGTTTGCGTGATGCCCGGCTAAATTTGGATTTATAGCCCTTTGTGGATAACTTTGTGGGTAACAGCGTATAAATGGCACATTTGCTGTGGAATGCAGCAAACAGTCTTTTTTGTTGAAATTAGTGGTTGCGCCTTTTCGGGAACTCCCTATAATGCGCAACCACTGACACGGCAAAGCGCGATGCGCAGCGACGTGACAGGGACTGAAGCGATTCGGTCCGGGAGAAAAAATCACGAAATAGTGGTTGACTCCTGAGGTGAAAAGCGTAATATACGCCACCTCGCAACAACAACCTAAACGGTTGAGTTGCAACGCTCTTTAACAATTTATCAGACAATCTGTGTGGGCACTCGCAGGATTGATATCAACGTCTCCGGACGTAAAACATATCAAGTCTTAAGAGTGAACACATAATGAAATTCATTATGAGTGTTTTACACTTGAGCATCGCTTAAACAAGTTTTAAGCAAATCAAACTTAAATTGAAGAGTTTGATCATGGCTCAGATTGAACGCTGGCGGCAGGCCTAACACATGCAAGTCGAACGGTAGCACAGAGGAGCTTGCTCCTTGGGTGACGAGTGGCGGACGGGTGAGTAATGTCTGGGAAACTGCCTGATGGAGGGGGATAACTACTGGAAACGGTAGCTAATACCGCATAATGTCGCAAGACCAAAGCGGGGGACCTTCGGGCCTCGCACCATCGGATGTGCCCAGATGGGATTAGCTTGTAGGTGAGGTAATGGCTCACCTAGGCGACGATC
>NZ_JFJX01000034.1:0-831 GCF_000611875.2 Tatumella sp. UCD-D_suzukii | reverse complement strand
ATTACCGTTACCGTCGGTCAGTTCGACATCACCGGCTGCTGCCGGTGCCGTGGTCTCGATCGTGACAGGAATAGCCGCCGAAGGCTGGCTGGTATTGCCGGCGGCATCGGTGACCGTGGTGGTGATACTGTGGCTGCCGTCGGCCAGGGCCGGCAGGGTGCTGCTCCAGCGGCCGTCGCTGCCCGCGGTAGCGGTGCCGATGGCTTTACCGTTGTCGAGGATAGTGACGGTGTCGCCGGCTGCCGCAGTCCCTTTCAGGACCGGGGTGGTGTCATTTGTCTCCGCTCCGGACAGGTTATTACCGTTACCGTCGGTCAGTTCGACATCACTGGCTGCTGCCGGCGCCGTGGTCTCGACCGTGACAGGAATCGCTGCCGAAGGCTGGCTGGTATTGCCGGCGGCATCGGTGACCGTGGTGGTGATGCTGTGGCTGCCGTCGGCCAGGGCCGGCAGGGTGCTGCTCCAGCTGCCGTCGCTGCCCGCGGTGGCGGTACCGATGGCTTTACCGTTGTCGAGGATAGTGACGGTGTCGCCGGCTGCCGCGGTCCCTTTCAGGACCGGGGTAGAGTCATTTGTCTCCGCTCCGGACAGGTTATTACCGTTACCGTCGGTCAGTTCGACATCACCGGCTGCTGCCGGTGCCGTGGTCTCGATCGTGACAGGAATAGCCGCCGAAGGCTGACTGGTATTGCCGGCCGCATCGGTGACGGTGGTGGTGATACTGTGGCTGCCGTCGGCCAGGGCCGGCAGGGTGCTGCTCCAGCTGCCGTCGCTGCCCGCGGTAGCGGTACCGATGGCTTTGCCGTTGTCGAGGATAGTGACGGTGTCGCC
>NZ_JFJX01000033.1:0-682 GCF_000611875.2 Tatumella sp. UCD-D_suzukii | reverse complement strand
GAAGATGATACTTCTACAGATGACAAGCGATCAGCTGATGAGCAGACTCAAAATAATATTACTTCTCTTGGTGATAATTTAAATAATCTAGTTCGCGGTGCTGGTAAATTTGCTGACCCTGAGCAAAATACTGGTCATTATGGTGATGGTGATTCAGAGTTTGATTTGGCAACTGCTCAAGCTAAAACTCAATTAAATATTGATAAAGATTCTCATGGCGGTGCTTGGGAATCATTTTTAAATGAAGGCGCTCTAAGGCCGTCTATTCCTACTGTTCATGGCTGTAGTAATTTTGTTATGTTTTCTGGTTCTGTTTATCAAATTGAGATAGGTTGCGATAAATTAGGCGATATAAAATCAATGCTTTCTTGGGTTATGTATTGTCTTACATTTTGGTATGTATTCACTTCTATTACATCTTTACTAAGGAAGTGTGAGCAATAATGCCAGCTTTATTAGGTATCCCGGCTTTATTCCGGTTTTTAATAGGTCTTGTTCCTCTTTTTATTGGCTATGTTGCAAGTTTCATAGCTCGTCTTGCTACTAGAACTGGATTATTAGCGACTGCTCTTGTTGGCGCAATTATGGTTGTTCTTTTGCTTGGCTTGCAATGGCTTGGTTCTGTTGTTTACGGTGCCATGCCTCAGGACTTCTCTAATTTAATGTCTTCTGTATTACCTGA
>NZ_JFJX01000032.1:0-1753 GCF_000611875.2 Tatumella sp. UCD-D_suzukii | reverse complement strand
ACCGCGGCAGCCGGCGACACCGTCACTATCCTCGACAACGGTAAAGCCATCGGCACCGCCACCGCGGGCAGCGACGGCAGCTGGAGCAGCACCCTGCCGGCCCTGGCCGACGGCAGCCACAGCATCACCACCACGGTCACTGATGCGGCCGGCAATACCAGCCAGCCTTCGGCCGCGATTCCTGTGACGGTCGAGACCACGGCACCGGCAGCAGCAGCCAACGTGACGCTGACCGATTCCGCCGGGGACGATCTGAGCGGGAAAGCCAGTAACGATGCCACCCCGATCCTCAAAGGGACCGCGGCAGCCGGCGACACCGTCACTATCCTCGACAACGGTAAAGCCATCGGCACCGCCACGGCAGGCAGCGACGGCAGCTGGAGCAGCACCCTGCCGGCCCTGGCCGACGGCAGCCACAGTATCACCACCACGGTCACCGATGCCGCCGGTAACACCAGTCAGCCTTCGGCGGCGATTCCTGTCACGGTCGAGACCACGGCGCCGGCAGCAGCCGGTGATGTCGGACTGACCGACGGTAACGGTAATAACCTGTCCGGAGCGGAGACAAATGACTCTACCCCGATCCTGAAAGGGACCGCGGCAGCCGGCGACACCGTCACTATCCTCGACAACGGTAAAGCCATCGGCACCGCCACGGCGGGCAGCGACGGCAGCTGGAGCAGCACCCTGCCGGCCCTGGCCGACGGCAGCCACAGTATCACCACCACCGTCACCGATGCCGCCGGCAATACCAGCCAGCCTTCGGCAGCGATTCCTGTCACGGTCGAGACCACGGCACCGGCAGAAGCAGCCAACGTGACGCTGACCGATTCCTCCGGGGACGATCTGAGCGGGAAAGCCAGTAACGATGCCACCCCTGTTCTCAAAGGCACCGCGGCAGCCGGTGATACCGTCACTATCCTCGACAACGGTAAAGCCATCGGTACCGCCACCGCGGGCAGCGACGGCAGCTGGAGCAGCACCCTGCCGGCCCTGGCCGACGGCAGCCACAGCATCACCACCACGGTCACCGATGCCGCCGGCAACACCAGTCAGCCTTCGGCCGCCATTCCTGTCACGATCGAGACCACGGCGCCGGCAGAAGCAGGCGATATCAGCCTGACCGATTCCGCCGGGGACGATCTGAGCGGGAAAGCCAGTAACGATGCCACCCCGATCCTCAAAGGGACCGCGGCAGCCGGCGACACCGTCACTATCCTCGACAACGGTAAAGCCATCGGCACCGCCACGGCGGGCAGCGACGGCAGCTGGAGCAGCACCCTGCCGGCCCTGGCCGACGGCAGCCACAGTATTACCACCACGGTCACTGATGCGGCCGGCAATACCAGTCAGCCTTCGGCAGCGATTCCTGTCACGATCGAGACCACGGCGCCGGCAGAAGCCGGTGATGTCGAACTGACCGACGGTAACGGTAATAACCTGTCCGGAGCGGAGACAAATGACTCTACCCCGATCCTGAAAGGGACCGCGGCAGCCGGCGACACCGTCACTATCCTCGACAACGGTAAAGCCATCGGCACCGCCACCGCGGGCAGCGACGGCAGCTGGAGCAGCACCCTGCCGGCCCTGGCCGACGGCAGCCACAGCATCACCACCACGGTCACCGATGCCGCCGGCAACACCAGTCAGCCTTCGGCCGCCATTCCTGTCACGATCGAGACCACGGCGCCGGCAGAAGCAGGCGATATCAGCCTGACCGATTCCGCCGGGGACGATCTGAGCGGGAAAGCCA
>NZ_JFJX01000031.1:0-706 GCF_000611875.2 Tatumella sp. UCD-D_suzukii | reverse complement strand
CATGTTAGAGCGCTCTCAGTATTCTCATTTTTCGTCTAATGCTTGCCGCTCGATACAAAGGGAGAGATTACATATTCTCTTGAACCCATCCCCTTCCCTGCTAAGCCGGGTTTTTATTTGATGATCGTGAAGCCATTTTGATGGTGGGCGGTCGGAGACGAAAGGACGTTAAAGCGGCGGTTTTTGGATTGGCTGGCGGCTCGGAAGGGGTGAGTCCACTTTGTTTAATAGTGGACTCTTGTTGCATTTTGCAACGCGCTACAACCCTTTCTCCCTCAAAACCCCTTCAATTGCTTCTTCAAGCCTATGTTTTATAAGGTAATTTATCAATTCTGATTGTTTTATAGGCAAACCAGCGCTTTTAGTGGCCTCTACGGTCGCTGTTACCAGTAACTCTTGCATATGTCTATTGATTGTTACTGTAGTTCGACTACCTTTTTTAGCTGCTGCATCCATTAGATAAATCCTATAATATCTTTACAAATAGTTGCGTTGGGAATTACATGTGCTACATTACGCACATGGTGAGTGTTTGAGTGCTTGAAGTCATGATTGATATGCTGGTCTTAAGGATACCGTTTAAAAGCTCTCTTGTATCGGAGCGTCTTGATTCACAGGGAAATTATGTTTCCCATGTGAACCTTGCTGAGGTTGCCCGCCTTTCTGGTCTGACTCTTGCCGCCCATACAGTAGAATACGCCATTGA
>NZ_JFJX01000030.1:0-35973 GCF_000611875.2 Tatumella sp. UCD-D_suzukii | reverse complement strand
CGTAAGTCCCGCGCTGTCAGATCGGGCCGGAGAGCGTTTATCTGCTGGTCGTGTGCAATCACCTGCTGTTCGACTCGTCGTAGACAGAGAGCGAGAGATAGCCAACTTTGTGGCCACTCAGCATTTTGGTGCTGAACTATCTTTTGATGATGGTAAGTGGCGGGCAGTATGGGACACAAAACCCCACTTAGCAGAAGGGGGGAAATATATAACTGATAAGGATCTGGCAACCCGCGCCGCAGCGGTTCGTAATGTCACCGTGACCAGTTTCACCGATAATAAAAAAGGTAAGGCACCGGCCGCACCTTTCACCACCTCAATGTTGCAGCAGATAGCGGGCCGACGTCTCAAACTCAAACCAAAAAAGACAATGGAACTCGCGCAGCGGCTTTACGAGCAGGGGGCTATTACCTACCACCGTACTGACGCACCAAATATGGATGCAGCAGGCATGGAAGATATAGCAAATTATGCCCGCAGCGCTGGCTTACCGTTATCAGAAAAAAAACGAGTATGGAAAGCAAAAGAGGGAGCGCAGGAAGGCCACGAAGCAATCAGACCAACACACGCCGCTGATCTTGAAGCTGGAGAGAGCGAAGAAGAACGGGCGTTATATAAACTTATCTGGCAAAGAGCGGTTGCCTCACAGCTCGCTGACGCCATTTATGCCGTTCGTACAGCCGTTTTATCAGGTGAAGGCTTCAATTATGAAGCAACCGGAAGAACCCTTGTAACGCCGGGCTGGATGGCTGTTTATGATGATTCCAGTGACATTGATAAAGATGACGAAGAAAGCACAAACCCGGTGCCTGATCTCGATACCGGCGCAGCCGTCACCGCTACAGATGGCCGGATATTGAAAAAGACCACACAGCCGCCTCGCCGTTTCACGCAGCCCACGCTTGTTGCAGAAATGGAGCGACTAGGGATAGGCCGCCCATCAACTTATGCGGCAATCCTCGATAACATCACATCCCGTACTTACGTTACCGAAGATAAAAAAGGGTATCTGTTACCGTCACCCGTGGGCGAAAAAGTCCGTGATGCTCTGGTTACTCGTTTCCAGTTCGCGGAGCTGGATTACACGCGGGGGCTTGAGGACGAGCTTGATGATATTGCCGAAGGTAAAACCACTTATGAAGCGGTTGTGTCGTCTGCCTGGTCATCGCTCGATGATGAATTAAGCCGGTTACAGAAAGTTGAGATCGCCGCCGCACATCCTTGCCCGTCATGCGGAAAAGCGTTGCGCAGGCTTAAAGGCCAATATGGGTTTTTCTGGTCATGCACCGGCTACCCGGATTGCAAAGAGTCTTTCCCGGACAACAAAGGAAAGCCAGGGGATAAAAAGACAGGACAGAGTAAGGCAAAAGCGCCCACATCAGGAATACCATGCCCGAAATGTGGGAAAGACCTTGTGCGCCGGGTTGGTACAACAGCACCAAAAAAAATAGGGGGCCATCTGCGACCGGGACGCAAATATGATTTTTATAGCTGTTCCGGTTATCCGAATTGCGACGGTTCTTATGAGACGGGGACAGATGGAAAACCAAAGTTAGATAAATAAAAAAAACCCCCTTAATTGGGGGTTTTCTTTATGGTTACAAATTGGGTAAGACTGGCCATTTCCCGCCGTTTTCCATTATTGCTTTTATTGATTCACTCGGTAATGAGTGATCGTATACCCCCCAATATCTTTTTTTTATATCACCATCTAACACCTGAATAAATGCGTAATGTGACCCTTGAGAGGAAAACAAATAACACTTGCAGTCTTTATTATTTTCATCATAAACAAGGCCATTATGTTGCACAAAAACACCCATAAAATACCCCTTAGCTTTTAAGCGTTACAGTTCCGCCCCGCCTGATTTGCTTCTTTCTTTTGGTGCAGCCGCTTCTTTGGTGCCAGTTACTTTCCCGCGCCCGTTCTGGTACTCGACAGTATGAGTGCGCCCAACGACAATACCGTTAGGCTCCTTATCAATATCACTAAACGTACTGCGGTCATGCTTGATAATGTTCTTCCCGCAAAGCTGGAAAACCTTACCACTATCAACCTGCAAAATTGCGCCGGTATACGTTACCGGCTTCGCGGAGTTCTCCGGGGATTTCGCGTCAGATAGCTGATAGATACCTTTTGGCAAACCATTTTCCGGGAGGACTTTCTGAGTTTGCCATTCACCACCAATAACCTGGTCGATCTGGCGACTACCGTTTAAAACAACGACTTTTCGAGATCCTTCCGGTTTCATTACAACGCCTGCACTGTTACTGTTTCTCATGCTTATATCTCACTTAAAATGTTAGTTGTTTGGGTAGCGAATGCCCGGAAACTCCGGGCGCTATGCCTATACAGCTTCTGCTGATTGAGTGATAACCATCTTTTCACCTTCACCAGTAACAATCATCCTGATGCCCTCGCCCGGTTTTTCTCGACGCAGCTCGTAGACCTTAGAAAATTGGTTTAAAAATTCATCTGGCGGCATTGTCATTGTTGAAACAATCAACCGACGCCCGCGAGCGCGGCCGGTTCGGAGTACATCAAGAAGCTGACGGCTATTGGTACTATCAAAATTTATGTAATCAACAACTGCGACAGGTTGATCTTTAAACAGGTTATTTTCTGATAATTCATCAACAGAAGGTTCCCGCGTCTCAAAGTTAGAGTGTGTCGCTGGGAATGTTTTCAGGTAGTTTTCCAAAATAGTGGATTTCCCGGTGCCGGTTGCACCAAGTAAAAGAACATGGCCTGATGAACCAGCAACCTCCGCATTGAATCTACGGGCGATTTTTAAAACAGAACGGCCATTTATTTTTTGCATAAAACCTCCTTCGCCTTTGTGTATATGTTTAGTCTCTTTACTCAAAACATTGACCTGACTTGATGGTTTAATCATCGTCATCACTATCTGACGATCCTACAACTACAAAAACGGCATCATCGCAGCCGTCACCACCACAGATTACCCGCAGCCCCGGCTTTCCCCACACCTGCGCCCCGCACTCCGGGCAACGATACTTATCGCGGTTACTCCGGTTTCCGGCTTGCGGCTGGATCATTTCACCTATACCGGCAGACGAAAGAGGAACAGCAGCAGCCAGCTCGTACATTTCGGCAGCTTCTTCGCTCAGTTCGTCTTCGCCATCATCCAAAAACAACGCCATGATAGTTTCAGCAGCATTTTCATTAGTGGTTGCAGTTTGTGCCAGCTTTTCAGGCGGGAATCTGTCAAACCATGTTACGCGGAACCCTCCAGATAGTAGCTCCTGCGTGGCCTTCATAAACTGGCCGCCTTTTATAGCGTAATCAGCCATCGAATCGCCCACGCGCTTACCACCTGGCTGGCCGGTGCTCGATGGCATCAGGCCGATAGACTCCATTTTGTTGGCCCACTCCACATTGTGATAGCCCCTTCGCCCAGGTTTGCCGTAATGGAATTGCCACAAATGGCACATTTCATGAACCACCGTTTGCAATATCTCCAACAATGGGACGACACCAAAGTAGGACGGGTTTAAAGCGATTTCGTCCGTGACCGTCTCTTTGTTCTCATAGTGGATAAAACGTTTATGAGAGAAATAGCCGTAAGTGCGTTTCTCGCGCTGCATTGTCATCAGGCAAGGTGGCAACTCACCATCAAAAAGGTATTCGTTATAGTGGTCATAAGCCCGCTGAAATTCATCGTAAGCCTGGCTGGTTGGAGTCGCCATCATTCCCCCCGATGCTGCTTAATACGATTAATTTCGTATTCAGGGGAAAACATCGCACCAATAAAAACGATGATCAATTTACGACACCGCAAATTAGCGGCAACATCGACCGCTGATTCTATGCTTTGAGCCGTGTATACGACTTTACGGCGTAACAGTTTGTCAGCGTTATCGCGTAGTGTTTCCGGCGAAAAATAGGAAGTTTCATCAACTCCTATCGGCCCCAGCTTGACGCTATGGATGCTAAACGGGACGGGGGCTTTCCACTTGTTGGCAACAAGTTGCGGTCGAGCGTCGATCACCTGCCCCGGCAATAGCTTGTTCAGAAGATAGCTTTTACCCGTTCGGGCGCTTCCAGCAAGGCAGACCGTGTAACCAGCAAACATAAATAGCCGGATCGCAGCGCCCCATAATTTAGCGCGTAATTCCGCGCTTTTGGGATGCTTCCATGCCTGAAACGGCTTGATAGAAATAACTCGAAATTTGAAACCTTTTAATTTGAAACCTTTCATTATTTGCCCTTAGAGGGATGACCCTCAGTATTGAGTAATCAATGTTGTGTAGTTTTATTGTCGCCTTTCATTTGGTGCCGCCATTTCCACGGCTCCACTGCGTCAGGATCTGACCATAGGCCAATATTTTTTTTTCGGGCTTTCGTTTCAAGTTCCAGCATTTCAGGACTCGAAGCCTTGTTATGGAAGCGATAGGCCCACGCCATGCCCGTTTTAACTTGTTCGGCGTTTACATCAACGAATATACAGGCAGGTTTGCAAACTTTTGCAAAGACAAGGCCGAGTGTGCGGCCGTAGCGGTCATAGCCCTTTACGACAACAGCAACCGGATTGCCGTCTACTGTTTGTGCCAACGCCTGCCGGGACTGCTGGCCAAATGGTTGATCTTTTTCAGGGGCATCAATATCGGAGATACGAACGCGGATAGGTATTGGCCGATCATCTGCCAAAAACTCTAATGTGTCCCCATCCACGACGCGCCCGACCCTGCCAATCAGCCGAGTGCCAGGCGCGACAGCGGGCGAGGTTTTCGGTAATTCTTCCACCGAGGAAATCGCTGGTATTTCATCGCTCTTTAGATGATGGCTAGCAACTAGGTACGCAATAATGCCGATCAGGCAGAAAACAGGGACTAACCAAAATTTTTTCACGTTTATTTCCTCGTCTTGTGGATTGCACAATCCACACTATACAAGCACCGATATTGCAGAGCAAGAATATTTGTCCGTAAAACGACCGTTTAACGGACAGCAAAAAAGTAGTCCGTAAAATCACATTGCGGACATTTAACGGACAAGATACAATAAAACAGGTTTAACGGACAGTTTTCATAACTCACCATTTAACGGACACCATGAGGTAACTAATGAAAGGTAAACTTTTCATTCAACTTTTCTGGCCAGAGTTAGCCGCCGTTTTTTTAGTTATTATCACCGCTACGATAGCGATTTGGGCTTTGTGGCCAATATGGCAGTAAGCTGATCCACTCACTGAATAGGGGAAGATATGAAAACCAGCAAACCTAATCAGGCACCCTGTCTGATTGTTGCCGATAAGACAGCAGCCATTCAGGCACTTGAAGAAAAGGCCATCCCGTCAGCGTCGGGATTAAGGGAAAAATAATGCGTGATCCATTTGACCCCATCACAATGGAATTGCCAGAAGGCACAGCAAACAATGTATTCGGCTATGCCCGCGTATCAACAGCAGACCAGAGCACCGGGCCGCAGATTGACGCCTTAAAAGCTGCCGGATGTACAAAGATTTTTAGTGACGTTGCCAGCGGAATGAAAACAGCCCGACCGGGCCTTGATAAAATGCTTCAATACCTTCGGCCAGGCGATACGCTTGTTGTTTGGAAAGTAGACCGGTTAGGCCGTTCTCTTACCCATTTGATCCAGTTAGTCGAAGATTTAGGCAAGCGCGGGATTGCTTTTAAATCCCTTACGGATGCCGGAATTGATACCAGCACACCACAGGGTAAAATGATTTTCGGCATCATGGCCGTGCTGGCAAATTTTGAGCGAGAGCTGATCCGTGAAAGGACAATAGTTTCACTTAAAAAAGCCAGATCAGAGGGACGGATTGGCGGCCGCAGACGTGCTATCACGCCTGAGAAGAAAGAGAAGGCCAAATTATTAATAGCTGACGGAATGAGTGTAAGAGAGGCATCAAAGGCGCTAAAAGTCGGTAAAACTGCACTCTATGCCGCGCTAAAAGCAGAGTCAGAGTCTGATAAAGCGTAAGTGGCTGCATGAGCATCCTGTTAATAGGGCTGGTTATTTGGCAGTGTAGCAGCTTCACAGGTCAGCAACGCTTTGCGTCCTTCTCTATGTTTCGGCCTGCCGGTGCTGCACTGCTACCGCTTTGCTAAATCACTGGCCAACCAGCACAATTAACGAGGAAGCAGCCATGAAAATCACAACATACAATGCTTTATTTACAGCCATTCTGAAAGCTGCAAACGTCGGGCGGCTTGTTGCCAAAATCGCCCGTTGGGCCTTTGCAGTCCAGATCGCGGTACTTGTTCCCATGTTCATGGTGTCTGGCGAGAGCATCAGCTTTTCACTACTAACAGCGGCACCAATAAGAGGATTTTTTATCGCACTGGCCGCAGAAAAATTACTCCCTAGCGCCGGTGAGTTAATTTGCAAGGCTATAGCCGCTTTTGCCAGAAAAAAACGGTTTAATTAAATTTTCACTATTACGAGAGGAATCATGAAAAGATTAACTGCCAGATCTCTGACAGAAGAAATAGACAATAAATTACTAACGGCAGTGAGGAACGCCATGCCCGTAAAGTATTACACATACTTGATATGCGCATCCTTAACCCGCTGGCTGACAATGGCATGGGTTGTGTTTTTTGTAGGGTATTTAGGAATAACCCTGTACCTACAAAAAAACGGAATGGATTTCCCAAAGCAAGCCATGTCAGAGCTGGTTAATATTCTTCTCGTCGGATTTTGTGTCTTTATTGTAGCAAGGATTGTCTCTGGTGCGTTTTACGAGGAGCTAACCGCTTACATTAAAATTTTTTGGATAAAAGAAGGAAATCAACATGACTAATGATCAAATCCTTTTTCAACATCCGCGCAGCAGGCAAGTTGAGCAGAGAAAATAAAAAAGTTATTGCTGAATGGTTATTAGACCCGTTCTGGCCATAAGTTATGCAGGGAAGGCCGCTTTATGCGGCCTTTAGATGTTTTATTTGGTGCCCCTCTTAACCCTTCATTTCGCATTTTTCAGATCCCGCGACAGGTGCCGGGATGTCCCGATGTATAAAAGGCATAATCAGGAATTTCCGTTGCTTCGGTAAAGTTACCATTTTCAAAAATCAGCCACCAGTCCCAGGCACCCTCTGTTTCCTGATCTTTTGGGGTAATGAAAAGGTTGCCGCTAAAATTCGTATCAGTCAGAGTGCCGTCCTGATTTTCGCGCAGTAGGCGGCCTTGATCAGAAACTATGTAACGTGGGTTGCCCTGCTCTGTCAGGTCGGTGACAAGCATCAGGGTACGCCCTTCCTCTTTACCCGGCAGAATGCCGTTGTACTCAATGTCACTGGTCATGCTAACGTTTCCTTATGATGTTTCGTTTCGTGCGGGCTGATTTCACTCTTATAGAAAAGCGGCCATTATGGCCGCCTTGATTAGTGAATCAATTATTCGACCCATATCCTGCGGCCATCGGATGCCCCTGCCAGTTAGGTAAAATAATGTCTTTATTGACCATGATATTAAACGCATATCCCGGCCGAATTTCTAAGGTAGGTTGAACATTCATACCACGTTGCGCGAGCTGCATACCGAGCTGGCCAAGTTGCTGACCCATCGACCCAGCGATGATCTGCGAGCTGCTATAGTTCTCCCCATTTTGGGCCTGCGGCTGCGAGAGCTGCACACCGGCTGAGAAGGTGGAAAGAAGCAACGCATTAAAGAAAAGTTTGCCGTAATGGTTGTTCACTTTGTCATTGAACCCAGCATAACCGCTCATATCTGCGCCGGACATTCTTGCCAACGATATGGACGAACTATCAGGGAAGATGATGCGATCCCACACAACTAACGCACGCTCCTGGCCGATTGTCACACCACTATCATATTGCCCTACAAGACGAGCACCGGCAGGGATTAGCAGATGCTGGCCCGTAGCCGAGTCATAGACGTTTTCACGCACCTGACCAATTATCTGGCCCGGCAAATCCGAATTTAATCCTGAAATCATAACACCAGGGATTACCGTACCTGCTTTGATTTCCTGATTAGCGTCAATTGCTGGCATACGCTGCGCATTGAGGTAAGTATCAGTCTGAGGTGATCCGTTAAGATATGCCTGTTTCTGATCCTGTCGGTTGGCGGCGTGCATATCATCACCGCCCATGCCTCCACCCATGCCGCCGCCCATGCCGCCGCCGTTGGCTCCTCCCATAGCAGCAATATACTGCTGCATTTGACTATCCACACTCGCCGCCTGGTTCCCTGCTGGCTGTACGGCGCTGGCCTGTTGAGCAGATGCCCCGCCTGACCGTTTGTTCATTGAAACGCTAGGATCTGCATCGAGGGCCATTTCAAAATCATTCAGCTTTTTTTCTTCCAGCCGATTAATCTGCCTTATCCGGTTCTGGTAAGCCTCTGACATTTGAGGTGCAGGAGCTGCCGCCGGGCTATTCGTGTTTGCAGTAGAAGGCACCGCAGGCGGTGCATTTTCATTACCGGCCGGTGCAACCGGCGGGCCGACATAATCCCCCCCCGTTGGTTGTACAGGAGGCGGGTTCGTCGTATTAATCGGCGCTGCCGGGCCTTGAGCCACTTTCCCGGCGTTTTGGTTCTGACGTGAAATAAATGTATAGCTAATTGCTACTACAGCGAGCAGAATTATCCCACCAATAGCGATCAGAGGAACCCGGTTTAAGCGTCTGACGCCTTTACCCCTTTTAGGCTTTGCTAAAAAGTCCGGCGCATCACTGTCGGGGTGCATATCGTCTGTTTCATTCTCAGGCGGCAATTCATCTTCAAGGTTTAAATCTGTTTTTTTATCACTCACTGGCGGCCCCCTCTTTTACCGTAAATGGAGAGTTAGCCATCAGACCTGCGGTTGTACGCAGATAAAAGCGGGTGGCTTCTTTTCCTGGATAAGAAAGCCGCAACCACACGCCGTTATCAAGAGGACTGACAGCATAGCGGAACGGTGTACCGATAGGCGTCACTATTCCTTTTTGTGGTGTGTAAGTTGTGACACCGTAACCACGCTGACGCAGTTTTTCCAACATTACCGGCGTCACAGCATCACCCGATTTAGGCGGCTCAATCAGTAGCGTTGTACGCGCAGGAGGCAAAGCCTCACTAAGATAAGCCACAGTGTCAGTAGCAAGCACGTTAGCATCAATAGATCTAACCTTGTCTGATACATATGACGCATCGGGATTGGATGCACAGCCTCCCAGAATAGAGGCCACAAGAACCGGTAAGACTGGCCATAAAATCTTTTTCATCAGCGCCCACCTTTGGTGTGAGTAATAGTCACTTTGGTTTGACGACTTCCAACACCAACGATTAGAGCAGCGGAATCCAGCACCTTATCGACAACATAACGATCACCAATAACACGGTAGTTAACGATCTGCTGGGAAGGACTACGGAATAGCCCGCCATCATCCCCTAATGCAACCAGCGCAGGGGCTTCGCTGTTAAAGTTGGCCGACGGGAATTGAATGTAAGTTTTGACACCATCGGAGTAAACGCGCAGGGGCTTCCAGCTCGGACTATCACCACTCATACGGTAGTTAAAATCGAGATTAGCGACATTTTGGCCCGTTGGTAATGTGTTGTTATAAGTCTGAGTCGCGACACGCTTATGGTAAGCGGCCCACTCGCTTTGAACATCTTCCGGGTAATCAAATGACAGAACGGGAATCCATGAACGTTGAGTGCTCACCAGCTTAATTGTGTACACGCGGCGATCAGTTGTAATTAATAGGTTTGTGCTCAATGCGGCATCGGTGGCCTTTACGATCAGCATTGTTGTAACGTTCGCGCCTTGTCCTTCGGTAGCTGGAGTTATTTTCCAGCGAACAGAGTCACCAACATGCACGTCGCTGACAACTTCACCAGGTTGCAGGCGGATAGAGCAAACTTGTAGAGGGGAGCAAACTAACGTCGGCAGAGTAGCACCAAAGAGATACTTAACGCTGCCATCTTCCCCACGGCGCGGACGGTCAGGGTGAGATTTCCACTGTTCAGCCAGGCGAACACCGGCCGCCTCTTTACCATCAAGATGGACTCTTTCAGGGTTGATCAACTGAATCGGAGGCAACGACTCCGCCATTGCTTGCCCCGCCATAGCTGCCAGAACCAGCCCACAAATAACATTGATTTTTTTCATACGATATTCACCTGTAATAAATTATTGACGGTTAACCCATGCGCATTCCTGGGCATAAATACCCTGCGGGTTCACCATGATTTGCTGTTCCGTTGTGGGCGGTGCGATTACTGTTGTGATCATGGCCTGATATTGTTTTGTGGAAATAACCTTGCCAGATCGCTGCTTGACTGTTTCCAGCCAATCAACCTGCCATGTTTTAGAGTTGCCAATTGGCATGGCCGTTTTAACGTCAACGTCTACCGTTTCATTTTGTGCGCGTTGATAGGGGTTATGCTCTCTATGATAATTAGAAAGCATCTGATAACAGGCGCTGTCCGGGTATGTCATTGCATACGTTTTATCAATGAAAGTTTTCATCGCTCTGTTATCGACATAAACAGAGCGTGCTCCCCTTACCCACTCGCCTAACGCAGCCGCGATATATCTTTGAGCTGGAACCATAGCAATATCAGCCCGTGTAACACTCGCGACCTCGCCACGTTCGTTATACTGAACTGCATAGGGCACGACTTTTTGCTGTCCGCCTACGTAGACCATGCCACCGGCAAGAACCAGAGACGTAGCGACCGAACATAGGGCAATGACACGCCAATTATTAGCAGCCGCGATGAAACTGGAATATCGCTCATTCCATTCTCGACGCGCTGCCAGATAAGGCGTCTCAGGTGCAGGTTTTTTAATCACTTTTTCTTTAGCCATAAGACGTATCTCGCAATATTTGAGCATTTTTTTAGACGACTTTTGATAGTCACTAGACTATATAATCAGTCATGTGTAATCCCCCGGCAAGAGCTGGGGGCAGTCTTTACATTTCTATACAATCAGTCTTTAGAAGGAGGGGTTTTACCCTGCGGCGGTTGAGTGATTTTTTTCAGGTTTTCAAAAACTTCCCGCTGATGCCGAGAACCAAGCAACGGGACTTTTGACATTGCAGAGCTTGCGTTAATTAACGCACGACCCAACGGCCCTAAAACCTTACCGGTGTAACGTGCGGTGACGTTATAGCCTTTTTCCATTTGATCCAGTTTCTTAGTCTCCCCCTTCTTACGTAGGTACTGGCCAAACGCCCACCATGTGACACCAACAAACAGGGTGATCACAGCAAAAATCATAATGTCGATAAAAGGACTCATTTTGCACCGCCTTGATCTCTCTGATTAATTGCGTCCCGAACGGAAGATGTTACATCTATCACGCTCTTAGATGGTTGAGCCGTTCGCTCAGGACTTGCCGCCGCTGGTTGCTCAGGACTTGCCCCCGCCGGTTGTTCTGGTCGGATGGTATTGGCATTTTCTTCGGAAGCAAAATCACCACTATCACTATCACCACTTTCACCAGTTGCAGACGGTGTATCATCAAGCCCTAAGCCCATCCCTGCCGCCTGCTCCATTCCAGGCACAGAGATAGCTGACAGTACGCCACCCGCCCGCGCAGCAAGATCTGCGGCCTTTTTAACGCCTTCGCTGCCCTCGCCTTTGTTCGTGTCACCTTTCCCGCCTTCTGATTTAGCCCCGCTGGATTTATTCTCTGATTTAGAATCACTGCCGGAAGGAGCTGCACCAGAACGCGACGGCCCCGAACTTGCAGGAGCTGCACCGCCAGAAGGAGCCGAACCACCAGAAGGAGCCGCACCGCCGCCGGTCATAGATTTCGCTGATCCGGTATCTACGCCACCAGGAGGCGAATTAGGAGCACCACCGCTAAGAGAAGAACTTAGACTATTTGCAAGGCCACCGGCTGAGCCACCGCCTTTACCACCACCGGCCGCCGTTTCAAGCGCCGTGCTTGCCTTCATCAGAGAGCTTGCAGCGACCGCGATTTGGGACGCTGCCATAGCCATAACCGCCATACTACCGATTGCCGAACCGTTCCCCATAGACGTACCGGAAATAATGCCCTGTACCATTTCAGGGATTGTCTTCGAGAGGTATGCGCATGTAAGCCCTAACCCGACCATAGTCCACATACTCGCTGAATCGTGGTTATAGGCAGTTTGCCACTCTTTGGCAGAGGAAATAATGATGCCAACAATCAACGTAAGAACGAAAAGTTTTGCGCCTACTGAAACGGCATAACGCATGATGGCAATCGCATATTCGCGAGTCCATTGTGATGCCCCAAACCCCATAAAGATCACAGAGGCATTGATCACAAAATAAGACTCAATGATAGTTAATCCCATGAATGCGGCGATAAATGCAAAGCAGAGAAGCACAACCAACCCAGCCAAAGCGACCAGCGTTGCAGTTAACGGGTTCCAAGTATCAACGTCACCAATTGTATTGGCTAATTCAATTGCGAGGCCGAACATATCACCAGGACGTAAAGCCTTATCTATATTCGCCGCATGAGCACCGGCCTGACGGAAAGAATCGACAATATCGGAGGCCCATTCCGAGGAATAAACCAATAACGCATAGAAAAAGCCAATCACCAAAATAAAGCGAATCAACTCCCCCATAATTTCGCCAAAATCGACCTGACGGAACACCAAAGGGAAAAACGTAATGACAAGCTGAATCGCAGCCAGTGACCAGAAAACAGTCTTAGCATAACCAATTAAACGGTCATGCCATTCTGAGGCGTTCTTTAAAATCAGATCCATGAGGCCAGTCATTGAACCACTTGCATCCGCTAGATTTGCCGCATGTGCCTGGCCTATAAAGACGACAGAAATCACACAACAAAACATCGCAAACGTCACAAATTTACTAGCGCGATTTAGCATATTAATACCCCTTATCGCGGCCAGTGTTCTGGACAGGAACCTGTTCAAAACTATTACCGTGAGGCTTTGGACTGGCGTCTGTTTGTACCGGCACCTGCTTAAAGTCGTTATGACTGTTATCGTCTTTGACAACGACGGTAACAACAACTGACACAACAACAATCAGAGCTGCCACAAGTCCGATAATGATTTTAGTAGAGAGAAATCCCATTATTAATACCCCTTATCGCGGCCAGTGTTCTGCACAGGGGTTTTTCGGAAATTTTCATTAAAGGCATCGTCTGCCGCTCTCCGCTCATTATCCTGCGCCAAATAGTTGCTTTGCATGGTGATTTGAGTACCGATTAGATCCCGCAGTTTTTGAAGCTGCTGCACATTTTGAGCATTGATCTCGTTACCAGCCTGGATTGCTTGCATCTGACCGGCGGCCCCAGATGACCGGTTTATCAGCCGTGACAAAGTTGTGTCTTCGCTCTCGAAAGTACCGACATTCGCGCCCACTGCTTTAAGGGCCGTGCGGGCGTTATCAGAACCCTCCTCAGCCCACTGAGTGTAACGATCAGGCATTACCGCCGAGGCGTTACCGGTGACGTTCAGCCAGTCAGAATACCCCTTATATTGCTCCCTGAATTGTTCATCCAGGTTAGCAACATTGGTGCCGATAGCTTTCGTGTTTTCGTATAAATCAGCGACCTGTTGGAGATTCGCCCTGATACTTGAAAAAACGCTATCTGGAAATGCCAGTCCCTGTTTAATCATCTGGTTATACTGGTTTATTTGAGTTTGAAGCTGTTGCGCGGTATTCAACGCGGTTTCAACATCTTTTGCGTACTGCATCCCCTGCTGTACATTGGTAGAACAGTTGGAACAGAAGAAAGCCGCCGCAGGTGTCGGGTAAAGGATTGCTGTAGTAGTACCGAACATTGCGACCAGAGGAATAGCGGCCGCAACGGCCGCGCCTAAAATACCTTTACGAATTGAGATAGCGTTCATAATTTACACCTCGTTTATCTAACCATTTCAGTGGCCAATTTTCGCCATGTTCGGCGATCAGTTCACGTACATCAGCCAATTTCTCTTTGTCCGATATAGCAACAAAAGACAACGCCAAAGGCCCAAGTCCCAGCTCAAACAACCGGCGACCCAGCGGCGATTTATAGTAGTAATGGCGTTTATACTGGCTATTTTTCAGGATGCCGATTTCGCGATCATTAAGACCAAACATGCGATACAGGTCAGCAGGGCCAGGTACTTCTTTGGTGCCTGTTAAATCCGCTTCTTTGTTAGGCAGTAGGATTTTTGTCGGGCATTGCTCTAACAGAACATCAAGCAATCCAGAGTTAACGGCATCAGAGAGCGATTGTGTGGCCATTAACACAATGCAGTTTTTCTTACGCAGCTCTTTAAGCCACTCGCGCAGTTTTTCACGGAAAACAGGATGACCGAGCATCACCCATGCTTCATCGAGTGACAGAACGGACGGCTGCCCCTTCAATGACCGTTCAAAACGTCTGAAAAGATAGAGCAGCACCGGAATCGCGTTTTTATCCCCCATTTTCATGAGTTCATCCATTTCGAAGACAACCCAGCCTGACATATTCATGCTGTCTTCCTGGCCATCGAGCATATGGCCCATAGATCCATTAATTGTGTAATGGTTCAGCGCCGCACTCAGATCGTCATCCTGCACATTGGTGACAAAGTGAGTCAGAGAACGCATGTCGCGGGGCGCTTCGCGCAGGAGCATCATCGCCCGGTGGATTTCCTGCTTTTGGCCTGGTGTCGGGGATTTCCCTGCCTGCATTTCATAACAAACCGCAATCCATTCCTCAGCCCAAAGCAATTCCGACTCGGTGTCTATATCAATCAGAGGAGCAAGCGCGGGCGTATCGCCCTCGTCACTGCCTAAATCGTAATGAGTACCGCCGGTGGCCTTACAAAGAGCGAAAAGCGAGCGGGCCTTATCAAACGCTACGATATTGGTTGGCAGGTATTTACCGTTGTGTTTTCCGCGACTACGATACCGCCGGTATTGTGCAAGAATCATTGCTAATAACGTTGACTTACCCGCACCGGTTGGGCCAAAAATCAACGTATGGCCAACATCACCAACGTGCAAATTTAGACGGAAAGGCGTCGCGCCGGTTGTTACGGTCTGCATCAGCGGCGGCGAGTTATCAGGGTAAAGATCACAGGGATTTTCTCGTAACCCAGGCCAGACGCTAGCAAGAGGTAAAAGGTCGGCCAGATTAAGGGTATGCACCAAAGGACGACGCACATTAGGGTAAGTCTGACCAGGTATGCTACCCAGCCACGCCTCAACCGCATTGACTGTCTCTATACGAGCAGAGAAGCCCTTACGCTCAATTTCACGGCGAACATAGCGGGCCTGTTCTTCAAGGAATTTGCGATCTTCGTGCATCAGCACGATTACCGGCGTGTAATATCCGTAAGCGATCAGCCCGGATTTAGCATCATTTATGGCCACTTCCGATTGCTGGGCCATCGCGAGGGCATCAGTGTTAACCATACCCTTTTGCGATTTCATAACCTGCGACCAGAACCCACGTACTTTCTGCTGCCACTTGAGCCGGTATCGGTTTAGCGCTGCCACCGCTTCATGTTGTTCAAGGAAAATAAACCGAGACGACCAGCGATAAGCCAGCGGTAAACCGTCGAGCATATCGAGGATGCCGGGATAAGACGCTCCCGGAAATCCATCAATCGCAACGCATGATACGAACTTATTACCGACTTTCGGGGTATCACCGGGCCAAAGCTCTGGATAACCCAGCCAAGAATCCAGATACATAGGGCAATCAGGAATACGCAGGGCGATTGATTCACCAGTGATAGCAAAGTGCAGATAGTTAACCAGTTCATCACTGTTATAACTTTCACCATCCCGATCAACAACGATAGTTCCCATGCGGTGCATGTGAAGCAGATCGCCTAACCCATCCGCCAAATCTTCAAGGCGTCTTTGAAAATCAGTCAGATGCCGGTCAGCAAGAGCAACATCATCTTGCCCGTCATCGTCGTAAACCATGTCGCCAAATTTAGAATTACGTTTTGTCGGCGGCAGATACTGCAAAATCAGCGCATATTCAGTCTCAAAGTGAGCATCTAATGTTTCAAACGTTGCCCGACGTTCGGCATCAATTAAGGCAGTCACTGGCTCAGGGAAATGCGACTGCTGCGGATCTGGATAGCCAGGCGAAGATACACGGGCTGCATCAGTCCAAGAAGCCCAGCCCGCGCCAAAACGAGCCAAATAGGTATTTACAAGCGCCGTAAGGTAATTGCGCTCTGATTCCGTGGCGGATGCAGAATCATCACCACGGAAGAAAAATCCAGCAAGTAAAGAGCCGTCTTTACCTAACACAACGCCTTCACCAACAAGGGCGGCGTAGTTGAGTAAATCGGGTAAACCTGCTGCTTTGTTGCGAAATGGTGCGAGCTTTAGCATAAGCAGAACCCTATCAGTAAATGCGTGGCGATTTAGCCACCCTGTAAGGCCGGGAGAAAGGCCCATAATAGTGCCCGTATTTGAGCTGTCGGATGTAGACTTTAGATAATTCAGGATCTAACTTCGCCATCCTGCGGAGCACTTGAACACAGACAAACCAAATCATCAGACCGATAACCGTCGCAATCAAATTGAGTGCTGAGACTATCAGCCCGCCCGCAAGCAACATGGAGAACAACATCAATTCGCGTTCGCCCCCCATAATTTGCTGCGGACGGTGTAAGGCCCGATGGAATGGCGTCTGACGACGCGATTCCGGTTTAGCCATTAGCGTGCTCCTGCTCCGGTCACAGACGCCACAACCTGCCCTGTTTTTCCGTGTACATACGCAGCAAGGTCAGCGGCTGAAATGTGCGCAGAAGCGGGAACGGTTGCACCAGAGAACAGAGCGCCGGTCAGTAAAGAGTTAGCGAAAACAATGATACATACGACGATCACGACATAGATGATGCGACGAGTGAACTCTGAGATCTCACCGCCCCAAATCAGCGTCGCGCCACAGGCAATAATACCGAGTAAGGCAATGACGAATGCCACAGGCCCGCTAATTGACTGTTTCAGTTTCGTTAATGGCCCTTCCCACGGCAAACCAGAGCCGCCGCCTTCCGTTGCATCTGCTGCATGTGCTGGGTGTGAGAAAACCACCATAGCTAAAACTGCCAGACACACCCAAAATGCTGGGGAGTTAATAAACGCACGAAGACGCTCAGAGAACGGCGAGGCCGCAAGTGTTGAATGGTTCATATTTCAGTTCCTTAGAGTGTGTTAGTCAGGTAGTTAATACCGTCGTGGCCTTTAACCTCGACGATTTCTTTGATATGCCGTGAGGATTCAGTTCTTTCAATCATCACAACATAGTCAACTGCTTCAGCAATCAGCTTTTGCATTGGTGCTTCCGTCACTTCGGAAACAAGTTGCTCCAGTCGGACGAGTCCGGCATGTGCTGAGTTTGCGTGTACCGTCGCCGCGCCGCCCGGATGCCCCGTATTCCACGCCTTGAGCAAGGCGAGTGCGGCACCGTCACGAACCTCACCAACCAGAATGCGGTCAGGTCGTAGGCGCAGAGTGGCTTTTAAAAGACGAGTCATATCGACGTGATCAACTGCACGGAGTTGCACCACGTTTTTTGCAGAAGATTGCAGCTCGCCCGTATCTTCGATGATTACAATGCGATCATGCGGGCTGCAAATTGGCATGTGATCGATGATGGCGTTAGTTAAGGTTGTTTTGCCGGAACTTGTACCACCAACAACGAGAATATTTTTCTTTTTGGCAATACCTTGTTTAAGAACATCGGCCTGTTTGCGCGTCATAATTCCACTTTCGACATACTGATCTAAAGTGAAAATGGCCGACGCTTTCCGTCGAATAGTGAAGGTGGGGGCTGCCACAAGTGGCGGGATTAAAGCCTCAAAGCGCGAGCCGTCTAAAGGCAACTCGCATTCAAGTATTGGATTTTGCGCCGTGATCTGCGTTTTTAGCGTAGATGCAACCGTTCCCATAAGGGACTCAGCTTGTGCCGGTGTCATTGAGCCGACAACTGTCATTGCCTCGCCGTGACGGTCAACCCATAACGTACCGTCCGGGTTTAGCATGATCTCCTGAACCTTTGGATCTTCAAGGAGTTTACATACCGTCGGCCCAAGTTCACGGCGCAATTTTATATTAATTCTATGTTCAAATTCTTGACGCGGCGATCGACCACCTGGCGCCTGCGAATTTGCAAGCTCAGTCGTTGACATACGGCTACCTTATTAGTTGATTTTAGTAAAAAGTGATTGAACGTTACCAACGTGTGCATGATAGTCTAGTGACTATAAAAATTGCAAGCATCTGCGTGAGTTTTTTGATAACATTTTCTCAGCAAAGCATCAGGATTTATTAAGTGATTTATCAGAAAGAGTGAGCGAAAAAAAAGCGCCCTGTAAACAGAGCGCTTTAGTTGACAGATTATTCATTTGAAACAGCGAGTTATGGTCTTAGAAGTTTCCAGAGGGGAACACCAACGGCTTTAGCCAGGGTAGACATGCTGTCGATATTGATACTGTTTTTCCCATTTTCTACATCACTCACGAACGACTGAGAGACGCCACATTTTTCACGTACATCGCGCTGGCTCAAATTGGCTGCTTTCCGGGCCTCCCGGAAACGCTTCGCGAAATAAAGCCTCTCCGGGCTGGTCGGCGTCCTTAAATGTTTAAGGTCGTCACTGGTGGGCATAGTTTGATCTTGTCCTCCTTTTATATTTTTCACTTAACAATTTCCGCTAATTTTTTTGTGTCATCGTAAATAAATTTCTTGCAAACGGGTAGGATATGATCTCCCTCCGACTATCAAAGCACAGGTGGTAATTATGAAGCAAACAAAATCATCCATGAAGTTACCGCAGAAACTGATAGAAAAAATGGAACAGATTCGTAGCGGCACTGATCACATCATCCCCGCCGATCATGCCATCAGTGATTCAGAAAATGAAAGTGTTTTCAGTGAGCTAGATCAAGGGAAACCAAAAAATAGTGCTGTTGAATCCATAGCGACCACAACCGGCAAGCTAATGGGAAGCATCGAAGTTTTACGGGAGAAGCATCGCGCCCGTGTGAGTGCTGAGATCCAACCCGGCGAAACATTCGAGGAGGCAGAATCCAGAATTTTGGGCCGCGAAAGCTGCCCTGTCGTGTCTACCGTCAGCGAGCAGATGGAAAGAAATAAAGAGCACGAAAAAGCAAAAACACTTATCCGCCAGGCACCAAAAAACGATATTCAAAGTGATTTCTTTGTACCTGGTTTATTTGATGTAGGAGGAAGGGATAGCAGATCACTGATGGATGTAGCCCCTTTCCGCTTATCAAAACGGGATAAAAGGGCTGGGGAATTGATCCGATATGACCTGCCGGATGGCTATGTAGAGGTAAGTGCGGGGCCATATGGAATGGCCTCTGTATGGGATTATGACATAGTGCTGATGATGATTTCTCACCTTACCGAGACAATGAACAGGTGGCGTGACGGAAAGGGTGATAAACCATCATCGACTTTTACCCCGCATGTATCAGACGTACTAAAATTCTGTCGTCGCGGTGATGGGAGCAGGCAGGTTGTAGAGTTAGAGGCTGCTCTTGATCGTCTTAAAGGTACAACAATAAAAACCGTCCGCGAGCGTGTGCAGCCAGATGGGAGAACTATGCGGGAAGTCGATACAGAAGGACTTATAAATAATTATCGCGTTGTATCACGTACAGACACGAAGCGACTCAGCATTGTTGAAATTGAAGCACCAAAATGGATCTATCGGGAAGTTGTAGAGGGGAAAACACCAGACGTTCTTACCGTGCATCCTGACTATTTTTTAATTGATCCTGGTATTGGAAGGTTTCTTTACCGGCTTGCCCGTAGAGCCGCCGGAAAAACAGATGCCCGCTGGGCTTTCAAAACAATTTTCGAGCGCAGCGGCAGCGCCGGTACTCTTAAAGAGTTTACAAGGACAATTCGGCGTCTCGTCGAAGCTAATGACCTACCGGAGTACCATTTGCAGGAGGAGCCAGGCAAAGAAGGCCCAGTATTACGCATGACACATAGAAACGCGATACCTGCACCGGATGGTGTGTAATAGACGGCGGGAACCTATCAGATCTGGTGTAAAGCCCCATCATGGGGTTTTTTTTAACACCCTCGTTACCTTTCATTTGGTTTTTTCATGGTATTGCCATGCGATCTGCTGCACTTGTGGATAGTCCGTCTATTACCCACCAAGCCGCCGTCTATTACCCACCCGCCGCCGTCTATTACCCACCCGCCACCGTCTATTACCCACCGGGCAAACTTGCAACACAATGATTTTAAAAGGAAATACCGTGTTTTTTTCTTCTAAATCTTTTAAATCTATATAAAACTTTATTTAAAAACCCGCTGGCTTGTAGATAACCTAACCTATACCGCGTCACGCATCCTGAATCAGCACCTGCTCACTTGCGCTTCCTCGGTCGAACAGACTCGCCGTAAACGGCTCCCTAATCCGACTCTGCGGCGAGCGCTCCCAGCTCAGACACACAAAAATGATTCATCACCTTTTATCATTGCAAATAAAAACCCGCACAAGGCGGGTTTCGGTGGGTTCAGGAGGTAAAAGGCCATGCGGCTTAGTAGTTTTTCCAGTAAGTTACGCCATCGTCACAACGATAAGCAGTTTGACTTTCAGTAGAACCGGCAAACACGCCAACTTTCCCGTTTAAACCTAAACCGACCCCCGTCGTGTTTTGCCCGTCTCGCTTTTCTACAATTTTACAGTGCTGATCAGCCCATGACTTCCATTGTTGTTGTTCATCAACATAGTCACCTGTCATAGACGCAAATAAAAATAAGATCCCACCAATAGCGAAAACCGTTAGGATTTTTGGAAGAGCATCGCGGCCATATAGGAATAAAACCCCCACCAATGCGATAATTAAGGTGATTACACAAAGCCAAACTATATCGGAGTAAGGATTAACAACCCCGTCTAACAGCTCTGATTGTTTCATTTTCCCCCCTTATCTAATTTCAGCTCCAGCAGCTCCAACATGGTTAACGGAATTTCCTTCCCTCCATCACAACGCCAGATCAATACGGTGCGCTCTGAGCGCCCTAAAAGCTCTCCTGCGGCTTTTGCGGTTAGCTTGTGCCTTTCCATCAGCTCAATCAGTCGTAGCCTCTGAGGCGGTGTTTCAGGCCCAAATTGCCCCACTTTCTCAATTTGGTTTTGGTCAGTGACCTTTTTTTTCATGTTAACCCCTGGATTTTTTAGGTGAGAGGCCAATTTTTCGACCTCTCCCCCTGATTATATGTTTCCCTTTGGAAACATCACAAGATGATTTTGCCTATCAATTTTCAGTATCATCAAGCTCAGCTATCATGCTGGCCAGGCTGCGGATTTCCTGCCATGACATAGCATTACGTTTAGCGTCGTTCTCGTACCTGTAGCACTTGAGTATTTTCCCGGACTGAATGACAGCAAACCGATAGCCGTTATGTAAATGCTTATAAAGATCTGCTTTTTTTCTTTCCTTCTTGCTAATTCGATACATTAATTTCCCTCACATGAATTTATGCGCAATGAAACTAATAAGCAGAACGCTTGATATTTTAAAAAATGAGTCTGCTATATCAAATTCAAAATCATCATTTGATGACTGCCCGCCCCTAAGTAAATACACTAAAGCCATCAAACCAATGGCACCTGCAATATTTATATTTGCAGCTTTAAATATTGGAACAGCAAACCATCCCCATACGGTTTTTACGACAAAGCATGAATAAAGAAACAGAGCCAAACCAATTAATATTTTCGCTACTTTCATATAAACTTGCTCCTTTATAAAAGCCTGTTATTTAATCAGGCTTTATTTATGAATTATTTTGATTGCTGTTACTTTGTAACTAGCTTATTTTGTGCAATTCGGATCGCCTGCATGAAGCCGTTGAACTCGCTAAACTTCATTGCAGGTACAGCACACCTTTCACCTTTGGCAATCGCCTCAATAGCTGATAGCATACGTTTTGACATGAGAAACACCCTTACCGTTGATTGTGTCTAGGCGGTTGCTCCAACAACCGCCAACCCTTCAAATTCATACCCTTTTTTTTAAATTCCGTAGCGTTCGGCGAGGAAGAAAAACCAATTGTGGATAGATTTTTTTGATCTTTCAGGGATGCGCTCTGCGTATTGTTCGACCATAGACGAAAATTTACTTTTCATCGCTTCAAGCCGTTCAGCGTTGGCAAAGTACGGCCCTGACTTGTCGAACGCGAACCCGGAGCGGTCGCCAGCGCGGTTAAGAATATCTTTGATTTGAGATGCCGTGATAGCTGTCTTCATGATAACCCCTTATCAATCAGGTGGCCCATTGCCCCCTTACATCAATCATTATATGTTTCCATAGGGAAACATTGATAATCGTTTTTAACTATCAATTTACTGGATATGTGATTGTTTTTTATGTAGGAAAGTAAAAAAAACCCGCTACAAGCGGGCTTCTGAAAAAAATCACATATGAGAGCTGTTTTGCCTGGTTATGCTGAGTGCATAAATACAAAAATCATCGACCCAATGGAAGCGGCTGCCGCTAATGCAGCAAGCCCTACAGCAACCCATATCCCAGCCTTTGCCGTCTTCACTTCCTGATTAGCCGTATTGGCAGATTTTGCAGCTTGCTGCGCTGAGGCGATCTGGTCACGCAAAGTAATGCTAACTTCACGCATAGCCTGTTCCGAGGCTTCCCTGATTTTGCTTGCTGCAAACTCCGCGCTATTGGTTATCAGTTTAGCCGCCGTACCTTTAGCCTCCTCCGTCTGCTGCGCGATAGCAATCGACAAAATTCTATTAGCTTCCTCGTAATTTTCTGACGCTAAATCAAGGTAACGTTGAAGCACCATTTCGTTAATTAGTACAGTGGCCAAAATCGGATCATTATCAGCGATAATCACTTTATACTTTCTGGCAATTTCCGCTTTTATGTGCTCAATATCGATCATGGTGCCCCCTTAATTAAAGAACAACGTCAAGCTGTTCAAATATCGCTTTTTTAACTTTGTTCAAGCGAGATTTAGACATTAGCCCGAATGCGTCAGATTTTGCCACTTCTTCAAAAGTCATTTTACTGTCAAGCATATGCTGAACATCTTCACCGAACGTACTGCCTGTTTGTTTTTCGATACGAATAATACCCCTTACCCGATCTTTATTATTCAGATAGACTTTCATTTGTTCAAACTCTTTACCGTCAGCTTTGATCTCGCCGAAAAATTCATTTAGCCATACAACAATTTCAACATCACCCGGCATTTGTTCAACAAGAGAAGCAAACCCGGCAAGAGTGTCCCTTATTGCCTGACCGCCGGTAATTACAGTATGAATAACAACCTTTTTCCCGTTTTCAATAATCAAATTGATAGCGTCGTTTTCTGCGATGTAATAAGAGAGCGGAATAAACGAAGCCGCGCCGTTATCAACTACAAAATTGCTGTCTGCTTCAATTGATTGTTCAATCAAGCCATCAAATCGGCGTTCGATAAGAGAGCCGTTTTCCATCAGTTCCAGACGCTGAGTGTTAAACGCCGTATAACCGGCCAATGTGGCATTAACAGGATCAGTATCAACAGCAATTACAGGGCGACCTTTAGACATAAACCACTGCACCAGGATTGATGAAACGAGTGATTTACCGACACCACCTTTACCCTGCAAAGTAAGGTGAACCTCTTTAAGAGCTTGAGTAAGAGCATCTGAGACTGGTTTAGCTTTGGTATTAATATCGGTCATGTTTTTCTCCTTAACTGGATTGTGCAATCCACAACATTATTGGATTGTGCAATCCATAAACGATTAGATAAGATCAGTGCGTTTGTTCGCGTCTGGGTTGTGCGTAAATACGCCTTTTTTGGCTGGTTGTTCTCCGGCCGGTTTTGCAGAGTCTTCCGTGGTTGGCTGGGGAACGGGGTCGGCCACTGCTGCGACCACCTTCCCTTTTTGGTGCCCCCCTTCGTTTTTATTCAAAAGGTACTGTCCGACATACCGGTTGAATTGTGAATAACTGATCCCTAGAACATCCGCATAATCATCGTAGATAGAACGTTGCGGATGCCCGGTCAAAAGTAACCCCCTGAACGTATCAGCATGGGCTAGGAATTTTGTACGTCCATCCCCCTTTCGCTGCTTTCTGGTTGTCGTCATTTTTTCTTCCTCTCTTGCCGTACCTAACATCATTACGGCAATCATACGCTATATGCGATTATATGCAACTATATGCGATTATACGCGATTATACGCGATTTAATGCGACTATATGCGATTATATGCGACAGCGCAACCCCCGATACGCGATTATATGCGATTATATGCGATTATGTGCGATTTGTTTATTCTTTGAACTGTTTTTGCCCTTTAAGGCTGGAAAACCAGAATGCTATCGCATAAGATTGCACGCAGAATGATGGCAAGATGTGTATTGTACCGGTACAGGCTTCGCCTCTACCTGTCCAATACCGTACCTTATTCGCCTTTGGCTCAACGGTATCTTGCTCTGCGAGGCTGGCAGTCGCTACCGCGACTAACAACAAAAGACATACATCAGGAGGAAAAATGGATAACGAGAAGATTATTAGAATCGGCGATTTTGCACAGCCGGTGCATCGGATAATGAACGAAAATTACATACGCTCGATCCTCATAAATCTGCAAACAGCGATGGAGCAAAAAGGCTGGACGTTTGCTTTAACACATCGCCGCTATGAGATCGAACCACAAAAAAAGGCGGCATTTGCGCGAGCAGTTTACTCAGCTCAAACGGAATTTTTGCGGCCTTACTTAAACCAGGAATCCAAGTCATTTAGTCACCAATCTGATGATGCAATGAGTGACGGTTACGCCTGGCAATGGTTAATCAGTATTTTTGACTCGCTCGCCGAATTGGGAATCCGCCCTGTTCCAAATGACAAGTCCAGTGAACGCAAGGCAGGTATCAATGATTGATAAGGCACCAAAAAAAGAAAGAGGCGGCCGCCCTCGCAGCCGTCGTATAGAAGTCTGGTTAACTCCCGATGAAGAAGCGGAGATCGCCGAACGCTCAGAACAGGCAGGACTTTCTAAGTCAGCCTATTTAAGAAACGTTGGAATGGCTCAGCCTATCCGGTCAGTTGTTGATTTGAAAGCCGTCGCAGATCTTGCAAAGGTTAACGGTGACTTAGGACGTGTAGCTGGTTTACTCAAACTCTGGTTACTCGAAAAGCGCGGGCAAGGTGCCAGACCTGCTGATGTTGAAAGCATGATGAATGATTTCCGTAAGCTGCAAACTCAGGTGCATGACCTTATGGGGAGGGTTGTTCGTGATCGCTAAACGTGTCCCTAATCGCAAAGAGACTTCAAGCGCTGCCCGCCTTGTCCGTTACGTGGTCAATGCAAAGGGCGGAGAAGATCCCCGCGACTGGACTCAAACGGCTGATTATATTCTTGATGGAAATATTGAAAAAAACGCAAAAGGCGAAAAAGTTGGCGGTGTTCGTGTTTCAAATTGCGGCACTGATGATCCTGCTGTTGCAACAACTCTTATTCAAGCAACACAGGCAGTTAATACACGCTCAAAAAAAGATAAGACTTACCATCTCGTATTTTCTTTTCCCCCAGGAGAAAACCCGTCACTGGACGTGCTGAATAAAATCGAAGATGAATTATGTGCATCTATTGGTTATGCAGATCATCAAAGAGTCTCAGCCGTTCACGTCGATAAAGATCACCTGCATGTGCATGTTGCAATTAATAAAGTGCATCCGACAGGCTTCCAGAATATAGAGCCTTATTATGATAAACGCCGTCTGATGGAGGCGTGTGATCGCCTTGAAATAGAGCACGGCTTACAACGTACTAACCACGGATTAGAAGGAAAAGACAATGACAGACCAAACCCAAAACGACGCGAACGAGCTGCCAGAGGAAATGAGCGAGGAAATGTTAGCTCAGGAAAGAGAGCTGATGGCCCAGCAGAGCCAATTACCCTCAACGACGAACGAGGAGCGAGATCGACAGCATTCCGTCGCCATCTACGTGAGTCCTACGATCTCCCGATTACCCGACCACCAGAAGCCAAAACAATACACGGTATGCGAAACCTGTCCGGCAGCAATGTGGCACGTATTACCGACAGATCTCCGCTGTTATTGCCGGGCGACTCACGCTTTGGTTTACACCGCGACGGGCGAGGAACCATTAACAGATCCAATGATGGCCTGCGACGGGCGGGAAATGGCCATAGAGCAGATGCTGGCATCACAGGAGGGTTAGGTAATACAGCGACCACTATCGAGCGCCAAAGCGGGATTGAGACGCTTGCCGGGTATGTATCAAAGAACCTTGCGTCCGAGCTGGTAACGGCGGATAGCTGGAAGGCTGTACATGCTTCACTCGCGGAACATGGGTTGGTTATCAAGCCGAGAGGCTCAGGGCTTGTTATTGGTGATCCCGGCCTGCCGCTTTGGGTTCGTGCAAGTGAATGTGATCGCCGCCTGGCAATGAAGGCAATGACTGACCGATTAGGCCCGTATCAACCAAGTGAACAATCAACCACTAAAGGAGAGTCAGGCGGAAAAGATAGCACCAAAGGTAAATCGTCTTATAAACCGAAGCCCGTACAAACGCACCCGTCAACTGCGAAACTTTTCGCCCAGTATCAGCGCGAACGTCAGGCGATGGCCTCAGAAAGAAAGGCGGGCTTTGAGAAGATTCGCCAGGAGAAAGCCGCTTACGTAGCCGAGCTGGATAAATGGAAATCCGGCAAAAGAGCCTTAAATAAATTGGGTACTAAGGGCATTGGCAGAAAGATGACGAGCCAACGTATTACGGCAGATTATCGTAATGCCAAAAAACAAAACCGAGAGCAATCCGCAGAACGCCGCCAACAGCTTTTCAACAAAACCACAATGCCCGCATGGAATGACTGGCTAGCCATTCAGGCGGAAAACGGTAATACAGATGCGCTTTCTGTACTGCGAAGCCGCGCCGAGAAAGAAACCAAATTACAGGGTGATCTTTTAACGGCTGAAAAGGCTAATAAAGCAAGAAATGTGCTGATGAAAAACTTAAAGCCGGTAGTAAGACATGATGGTGTTGTTTCCTATAAAACCGCTGATGGTGGCCGGGTTCTCGACAGAAATAGTCATATCCACGCTCAAACATCATCAACCGGCGCATCATTATTAGCCCTAACGCTGGCAGCAGAAAAATACGCAGGGCAGCCGTTAGTTGTCGAAGGTACAGCCGAGTTTAAAGAAGAAGTTGCCCGGCTTGCGGGCCTTCATTCGATTAATGTCACATTCAGCGACAAGGAAATGGAGAAGACACGAAAAGCCGCAGGCATTGAGCTTGAGGCGCATAAGTCGAGTCGTCTCATAGATCACGGCCCAGCGCCTTATCAGAATGAACCAGGTGCCAGGGAAAGTTATTTTGTCGTACTCGAAGGCAGAGAAGGGAAACAGCACACTTTATGGGGTGTCGATCTTGAGCGAGCTATCAACGAAAGCGGAGCCAAGCCTGGTGACCGAATTGATGCAGAATTTAAAGGCTCTCAGCCCGTCACGTTGCCAGATGGCCAGCTTGCGCACAGGAACACATGGGAGGTTACGAAAAAGGCAGATGCACCAATGCAAAAACCTAAGCCGGAAGAAGCCAAGAAAAAGGCAGGTGAGCCAACAGCCGCCGTCATGGATTGGATAGAAAAACGTAATAAAACGCGTGATAAATTATCGTCTATTGACTATCATAGACTCTGGAGTTCAAAGGACGCAGGCAGGGCAATTTATCAGGGCCGCCGGAACATGAGCGACGGCACAGAAGTTATCTTGCTCAAGCGTGGCGGTGAAACGTTGGTAAAACCGGCAACCGCAAATGTTGTCTCTAAAGCAGCAAAATGGAAGGTTGGTCGTAGTGTGGATCTTGATGCTCGCGGCCGTTTCTTAAATTCATCAAGAGCGAACGAACTATGAGTGTAAAAAACTCGTCAATATTAAAATCACGTCTTATCGGCGCGGTTTTTCTGATTAGTTATATTGTGATCGTAAACCAAATAATCAGTCAGTATATTGCCCGGCAGTTGCAGTATCATCCTGCTTTGGGTAGTCCTATTGCTGGTTATTTCTATTCACCATTTGCATGGTGGAGCTGGATATTCAAATTCTACAGCGGCGCACCTAATCTTTATAATTATGCCTTTATTGTTCATTCCGTTCTGATATTAGTCGGGTTGATTTCGTTTGTATTGATCACCGGCTTTAAGTCCCGCAGTTCTCGTAAGCATGAAGATGTTCACGGCTCCGCCCATTTCGCAACTTATGAAGAAATTCAGGAAAGCGGACTGTTACCCAAAGAAGGCCAGAAAGGCAGAGGGGTTTATTGTGGTGCAGTTGATGACCCTAAAACTGAATCCGTTCATTATCTCCGCCACGACGGCCCGGAGCATGTTTGCGCGCTCGCACCTACCCGCTCAGGTAAGGGTGTCGGGCTTGTTGTACCGACTCTGCTTAGTTGGCCACATTCAACATTCGTGCTTGACCGAAAGGGCGAGAACTATGCAATGACGGCAGGCTGGCGACAGAAACACGCTAACAACCTTATTTTAAGATTTGATCCCGCCGAACCTGGCACCGGCTGTTCATGGAACGCGCTCGCAGAGATTCGTTTCAAAACCCGCTATCAAGTCAGTGATTGCCAAAATATCAGCCTGATGGTGATTGATGATGATGGTAAGGGGATTGCTGGCGATCACTTCCGCAGCGCCGCTTATGAGCTGATAGTGGGCCTCGTTATGCACGCTCTCTATAAGTCCGATCTGCCGGAGGTCATGGCTTTACGCAAGCCCGGCGAAAAACTGCCAGGGCTGTATGACATAGCACACATGCTAACTGGTGTCGGCGATTTTGCGGCCCCTGACACAGAAAACGACTTGTTAGACGACCCGGAGGGTGATCCTAAAGCGCTGACGGGCTTATTTACTGAAATGCGTGATGTAGTTCTCAATGATGATTCTGCCGCCGCCCGTGAGGCAAAACTTGTGATTGCCGGTGTAGGTCGCAGGATGTTAGGAACGCCAGCGCGTGAGCTGGGTAGTATTATTTCAACCGCAAATAATGCGCTTTCTATATACCGTGATCCGATTGTTGGTGAAAACACGACCCGCGTAGATTTCAAGGTTGATGATCTCATGAACCATGAAAAACCGGTGTCCCTGTTTTCTATCATGACGCCGCGTAATGCTGACCGTTTACGCCCTGTAAACCGTCTTTTACTGACACAAATTGTGCTTTCGCTCGCTGACAAAATGGAGTTTGACAACGGCCGATCTAAGACCGTCCACAAACACCGCTTACTTTTGATGCTCGATGAATTTCCGACGCTGGGAAAACTGGAGGTTTTCGAGAGTGCGCTGGCCTATATCGCCGGTTATGGAATGAAAGCCTACATTATCACCCAGGACGTGCAGCAGCTCTATAAAGCCTACACCAACTATGAAAGCATTATCTCTAACTGCCATGTCCGTATAGCTTACGCCCCGAACAAGGTCGAAACAGCCGAATGGATGAGCAAAATGACAGGGCAAACCACGATTGTTAAAGAAAGCGTGTCAACGTCCGGCAAACGTTTTGGCATGGTGCTGGATAACGTGTCTACGAGCTATCAGGAAATCCAGCGGCCACTGATGACCGCAGATGAAATCATGCGGTTGCCTGGTCCGAAGAAAAACGCCGATGGCGATATTCTTTCTGCGGGTGAAATGCTTGTTTTTGTTGCTGGTCAGTCGCCTATCCGGGGCCGCCAGATCCTCTATTTCCTTGACCCTACATTTTCTAAGCGGTCGCGGATTAAACCTCCTGTAAAAACTGATGTTGTCCCTCAGCCTGATGCCGCACCTTACGCAGCGGTAGCGGCCGAAGGCAGTCAATCAGCCGGGTTTAGCATTCCATGAAAGGGCGCAGCGTAGGTATAGCAGCCGCCAGCCTGGCGGCACTCATTGGCGCAACATTTGTCGCGGCTCAGATTGCCGGATTGCGTCTTAACTTCACTCATTCCGCACCTGCCGGGTTATGGCGTGTAACCGAAGCAAAGACCAGTGTTTTAAAAAGAGGTGAGCTTGTCGAAGTCTGCCCGCCAGTTCGGCCAATCGTAAGCATTATGGCTGACCGTGGATATTTAGGGCCGGGTGATTGTGGGCCTGATCACCTGACCCCGTTACTTAAACCGCTGGCAGCGATTCCGGGTGACACCGTGACAATCTCCACTGGCCAGCCTGTAAAAGTTAACGGCGTGGCTCTTATGAATACGGAGGCCATGCCTACGCTTCCCGCCTGGCCAGCAGGAACCTATCACGTAGAAAAAGGGCAGGTGTGGCTTTTTTCCACTTTCAGTGCAGGCAGTTTTGATAGCCGTTATTTCGGGCCGGTAGCCATTACCAATATTCGGGGTAGTGCTAGCCCATTATTGGTAAGCGGTGACGTAACCGGCATGACACTCACGACAGGAGGGCACGACTATGGTCGGTATTGAATTAATTTTGGCATGTGCTCCCGGTGTGCCGGTCGAAACTGTTCAGCAGATTATTCAGGTAGAAAGCGCCGGTGATCCGCTGGCAATTAATGTGAACAAAGGCACCCTGCAACGCCATGCCACAGACCCAAAGGACGCCGCTGATCTTGCAAAAAAATATATTGCCGCAGGTTATAGCGTCGATATGGGGTTAATGCAGGTTAACAGTTCTAATCTTGCCAGCCTCGGCTACAGCGTCGCTGATATGTTTGATACCTGCAAAAACATCAAAGCTGGCACTCAGATTTACTCAAATTTTTACAACCGTGCATCACAGGTTTTCAGCGGGAAAAGTCAGATCCATGTTGCTGCTTTATCCGCTTATAACACCGGCGATTTTACTCGCGGGCTAACTAATGGCTACGTGGCTAAATTCGCTAAATTTGGCATACCTGGCACCGCAATGGCGGCTACCAGTGCGCCGGTAAGACTGGAACGCGTAGCTGCTCCAGTAAATCCCTATACGGCCTCAAGTGCCGTTTTCACTAAGTCAGTTCAGGAGGCACCAATGAGTAACACTGAAAAAACAACCGCAATCGTTAGCCGTCATTCAGAGGATTCAGCAACGCCGGGCGTACAGGTTGAACATACGGCGGACGAGGCCGAACGCAACGGGGCTTTTGAGGAAACGGCACTCAGTGAGCACGATGCGTGGGAGTCGAATGCGCAGACGTTAGCCGCCAATGATCCCAATGGTTCCGCCATCATGATTTCTGGCCGCACTGTTCGTTAACTGGAGGCAATTAACCTATGAACAAAGACTATATAGAGAAAGTTGCAAGCAGCATCATTGACCAACTGGAGCAGGGAACAGCCCCCTGGCTTAAACCGTGGGAGCCTGGCCAGTTACGCTTACCTTACAACCCGACCACCGGTAAAGAATATCGCGGCATGAACTCTCTTTGGCTGCACATGCAGGGAAAAGAAGATCCGCGCTGGCTTACATTCAATCAGGGGAAAGAAGAAGGTGCCAACGTCAGAAAGGGCGAAAAAGGCACTCACATAGTGTATTGGAAGTTTAGCGAAGAACGCACACTAAAAGATGAAAATGGCCGACCGGTCATTGATGATGAAACCGGCAAAGCGAAAAAAGTTAACGTCCAGTTAGAGCGCCCCCGTTCATTTACTGCGGTAGTGTTTAACGCTTCTCAGTTTGATGGTTTACCGCCCCTTGAGGCTCGACCGCAGCGCCCCGAACCAGAACGCCATGCGCTTGCAGAAAAAATCATTGAAAACTCCGGCGCTAAAATCAGTCACGTTGATGGTGATCGCGCCTTTTATAGCCCGTCTCGCGATAGTATTACATTGCCCGCACGGAACCAGTTTCCGACTTCCGATAACTACTATGCAACAGCATTGCATGAGCTGGGACACTGGACCGGCCATCCCGACCGGTTAGATCGGGACTTATCCCACCCGTTCGGTTCGGAAGGTTATGCCCGCGAGGAATTACGCGCCGAAATAGCCTCTCTGATGTTGGGTGAGCGCATGGATATTGGCCATGATCCCGGTCAACACGCCGCCTATGTTGGTTCGTGGGTAAAGGCTCTTAAAGAAGACCCCCGCGAAATTTTCCGTGCAGCAGCCGACGCGGAACGTATTGCCGGTTTCGTTATGGGATTTGAAAACGAGCAGGCTCAAGCTGTTAATGTTGAGCAACAAGCGACTCAGGAGCCACCGCGCTGGACAGTAACACAGAGGGACAGCACCAAAGAAAATCCTGTAACTGAGGTTTTGGGGCAAACCAACAGCGCGACAGAAGCGCTAACGCTTTTCCGTGGTGCAGTTGATACCAGCGTTACGGACAACACAACCGGTGAGCGGGTAGGGCGCACTGAGTGGGTTCGTGATGGAGCAGCTACAGAATGGATTCCATCGGCGGAGCTGGAGGCTCATGCGGCAATCGAGCAAATGGGTGCATCCATACCGCAGCGACCGGCTGATATGTCACAGCAGGATTATCAGCTTTCAGAAGCTATTGCGCTGGCCCGCCATTATCCAGAACCAGAGTCATTCAGTCAGACCCTGCTTAATCGTCAGATCCAAACAGCCACAAAAGAGGCTTTCGGCGAGTCTGTTCCTGGTATTCGTGCCGGACAATTACCGGAGGGCTGGACAGGAGAGGCCCGCGCCCGTCCCGTTGTCGTTTCCGGTGATTTTGAATCTGGCGATCTCGAAGACCGCGACCCGGCTCCTGGAGAAAATCCGTCAGAGTGGCGGATAGAAGTAAAAAACAACAATCAGCAATGGGAATGGTTCGCTAACGGCTTTACCGCAGATGAAGCTGATCAAATGGCAGGTCGTCTAAATGCTATTTCCAATTTATCTCAGCCGGTGGCCACTCAATCCCTTGATGATGAAAATCAACCACGCTGGACGGTGAAAGAACGCGGCGAGGTCATTGGAACCACAGAAAGTGCGGTTGAAGCATTAGAGCTGTTTTTCAGTCGTCCTTACACCAGTGTGAAAGATAACACCACAGGAGAAGATGCCGGCCGTTCTACCTGGGGAGGTGCGGCACCTCAATGGAAGCCGTCAGACAATTTAATGTCCATCGTAAATGCGGAGCTGGCAGCACAGAAAGAAGCCCCCGAAGTCGCACAGCCGGAAGATCCTAAATGGACTGGTGCTCCGGTGCCAACAGCATGGAGATATGCAGCGTGTGAAGTTTTTGACGCAGAAATGGCAAAAACCACTGGAAACCCTGAATACAGCAAAGGCCGGGAACTTGCTAACGGACTCAGCCAGTACGAGGAAATGAGCTTTGAACCTTCCGACCGGGAAAAGCGTATTTTAGAGGAAAAAAAAGAACATATTGCGATGGCCACTAAATGGGTAGAGCAAAATATTCTTTTAAATCCGGCAGTGAAAGATGCTGTTTACGAAACCGTTCGTGATTTCGGCCAATACACCGGCGATGAAAAAGAAGATACAGAACGTCGAAACTTTCTCACTGAAATGGAAAAAAAACACGTAGTTCCTTCCGTCACTGAACCGGCGCAGGCCGTTCAACATCATAAGCCGGAAAATCCTATGTCAGATCGTACTTACCTCGCGGTGCCGTATAAGGAGAAGGAAGCAGCCAAAGCAGAAGCCAGTAAGGCCGGTTTTCGCCTTCAATGGGATAAGGAAGCAAAATCATGGTTTGCCCCTGCCGGTGCGGATTTAAGCACTATGCAAAAGTGGAACCCCGACAGCAGCCGGGTTATCACAGAAACAGCCCCGGACAGTCCAAAAGTACAGTTAGCCGATGCTTTACGTGATGCCGGTTTAGAGCTTGATCGTGGTCAGTGGCTTGATGGCCAGCGCATAGGCGATAGCGGCCCTGTAATGGATGGAAATCTTTACCGTGTACCCGTTAAAGGAGACAGAGAAGGACAGCGCTCCGGTGCGTATGCAGCACATATGGAAGGTCAGGTGCCGGGTGCGTACATCGAGAACTTTAAAACCGGTGAGCGCATTAACTGGAAAGCCGACGGCCCTATAGAACAACTGACCGCAGAAGACCGGGCGCGATTGGCTAAAGAGGCTCAGGAACGCCAGAACTCGCGGGATGCTTCCACTCAAAAGCGTTATGAAGCGACCGCAGACGCCGCCTCAGCCCTTTGGGCTGAATCACCGGCAGCGACGGCAAATAATGACTATTGCAAAGCTAAAGGAATGACAAACCCAGTTGGGCTTCGTGTTGTCCCGGATGCTGTATCACCAGAAGCAGCCGCGAAAGGAATCGTTATTGTAAAAACCGCGAAAGATGCCAAAGAGCAGCGAGAGAAAAACCCAAATGCTCGCGTATTTAAAGCCGGAGATCTGCTTATTCCTGGCCGAGACATGGACGGTAAAATGTGGACGCTGCAATCAGTAAATCCTTACTTTAAATCACTCATGAAAGGTGGCAAAAAGCATGGGCTCTTTTCCGTCGCCGGTGCAGATGCAGAAGGCAAGCCGATTGAAGGTGTTTTGAAAGCAGCTAATAAATCTTTGGTGATCGCCGAGGGTTATGCCACTGCTGATACGGTAAGCCGTCTAACAGGGCAACCGGTTATCGTTGCTTTTGACAGCGGCAATATTAATGCGGTTGCCGGTGGTTTACGTGAGCGCTTCCCTAACACACCGATGGTAATCGCCGCCGACAACGACCATGACGCACCAAACAGAAAGCTCCCAAACGGGCAGCCAGGCGTAAATGTTGGATTGGTTAAGGCTAAGGAAGCCGCCGAACGGCACGGCGCTGGCGTTGCGGCTCCTTCTTTCGGCAAAGGTGACAAAGGCACCGACTGGAACGATGTAGAAAAATCACGCGGCGAGAACGATGCCCGCAAAATGTTGGCAGAACAGATGGCCATAGCCAAACGGGACGCTGCTGTTAACGCGGAACGCATTACTACTCTTGCCCGTCAGCGAGATATGGAAGCCCGTAACGACCCAACAACAAGCGCAGATGATGCGCATGTTGCAACCGAGCATAGCCGGGCCGCGTCTCTCATATCTTCCGCCAGTGACCAGAAAACAGCCGTAAATTCTACTGCGGCAAACGCGATGGCCACCGGCGCAAAAACGCCGTCAGCCTCAGACGCAAAATCCATCACGGATCGGCAGACCAATGCAATGCGCGATACCGTGAAGAAAGAGCGTCAGGACGTGCAGTATGAAGCAGAAAACGACGACAAGAATCCCGCTAAACCTGCCTCACGGCCTCGCGTTCGTCGCCGTGGCCATGATGCTGGTATGTAATAAATAATTCAGCCCGGCTTATGGCCGGGCCAATAAGAAGGAAAGCCCTATGACTACGTTAGTAATTGTTGAGTCTCCCGGTAAAGTAAAAAAAATTAGTGCGATTTTAGGCGATGCTTTTAAAGTTGTGGCCAGTGTTGGCCATGTGCGTGATCTGCCATTAAAAGATATTGGAGTTTCTGCCCCTGACTTCGCGCCGCACTACGAGCCAACCCAGCGCGGTAAAGATGTGTTGGCCAAACTGCGAAAAGAGGCGGCAGCCGCTTCCCGCGTCTTGTTGGCAACTGACCCGGATCGAGAAGGTGAAGCCATCGCCTGGCATCTGGCCGACGCGCTGAAACTCCGTAACCCGGAGCGCGTAACATTCACGGCTATCACTAAAGAAGCTGTAACCTCCGCTATTTCATCCCCTCGACAGCTCGATATGCAGCGTGTACGCGCTCAGGAAGCCCGCAGAGTGCTTGATCGTATCGTTGGGTATCGCGTAAGTCCCGCGCTGTCAGATCGGGCCGGAGAGCGTTTATCTGCTGGTCGTGTGCAATCACCTGCTGTTCGACTCGTCGTAGACAGAGAGCGAGAGATAGCCAACTTTGTGGCCACTCAGCATTTTGGTGCTGAACTATCTTTTGATGATGGTAAGTGGCGGGCAGTATGGGACACAAAACCCCACTTAGCAGAAGGGGGGAAATATATAACTGATAAGGATCTGGCAACCCGCGCCGCAGCGGTTCGTAATGTCACCGTGACCAGTTTCACCGATAATAAAAAAGGTAAGGCACCG
>NZ_JFJX01000029.1:0-101234 GCF_000611875.2 Tatumella sp. UCD-D_suzukii | reverse complement strand
CATTTTTCCATTCACACAGCTTTCTTAAAATGCTCCCTATTGCCCTTCGCCGCTCTCCATAAAAGACCTGCCTTCGGTACTTAGGTGCGAAAACTATGTGATATTTACAGTTCCATCGGGTATGCGCTAAGCTCTTTTCGTCCCTCATTGGGACCCCCTTTTGATTTCCTGTTGAACCTTTGCAGTTGCCAGACCGCAAGGTGTTTTAACAAATCAAAAGGGGTTTTTATATACGGCCCAAAGCTGAAAGCTTTACGGAACCCCCAGCCTAGCTGGGGGTTTTCTGGATACAAAAAAAAGAGGCTGCCAGGCAGCCTCTTCAGTCATACGGAGCAGCTCAGGGTTATTTATCCTGCTCTGATATCTCTGTATGAGTTGTACTATTATCTTTACCAAATCTGCGACGTACCACCACAAAGAACACCGGTACGAGGAAGATGGCCAGACAGGTTGCTGTGACCATACCGCCGATAACGCCGGTACCTACCGCATTCTGAGACCCGGAACCCGCACCGGTACTGATTGCCAGTGGCAAGACACCCAGAATAAAGGCCAGTGAGGTCATCAGAATCGGACGCAGACGCATGCGAACGGCTTCCAGCGTCGCTTCCATCAGACCTTTGCCTTCTTTATCCATCAGGTCTTTCGCAAACTCGACAATCAGGATGGCGTTTTTCGCCGACAGGCCGATAGTGGTCAGTAAGCCCACCACAAAGTATACGTCATTGCTAAGCCCTCTCAGGGTGGTGAGTAGCAGAGCACCGACAATACCCAGTGGCACAACCAGCATAACGGCAAACGGTATAGACCAGCTTTCATACAGTGCGGCCAGGCACAGGAACACCACAATCAGCGAGATGGCATACAGTGCAGGAGCCTGGTTACCGGACATCTGCTCCTGATAGGACATGCCGGTCCACTGATAGCCAATACCGGCCGGCAGTTTAGACGCCAGTTGTTCCATCAGAGCCATAGCTTCACCGGAGCTTTTACCGGCAGCCGGCTGGCCCAGAATTTCCATAGACGGCAGACCATTGTAACGTTCCAGACGCGGTGAACCGTATTGCCATTTTGCTGTAGTGAAGGCAGAGAACGGTACCATCTGGCCATTACTGTTGCGCACATACCATTTATTGATATCCGAAGGCAGCATACGGGCATCGGCTTCACCCATAACGTACACTTTCTTCACACGTCCCCGGTCAATAAAGTCATTGACGTAGGAACCACCCCAGGCGGCACCCAGTGTTGTGTTGATATCAGAGATGGAAACACCGAGAGCTGTCGCTTTTTCCTGGTCGATAATCAACCGGTACTGTGGTGTATCTTCCAGGCCGTTAGGACGGACACCGGTAAGAACATCAGGATGTTGCGCAGCCATGCCCAGAAGCTGGTTCCTGGCTTCCGTCAGTTTCTCGTGTCCCAGGTTCGCCTGGTCAATCAGTTCAAAGTCAAACCCTGTTGCATTACCTAATTCGATAATTGCCGGCAGGTTGAATGGAATGACGAAGGCATCTTTAATCTGGCTCAGTGCAGCCATAGCACGTCCTGCAATCGCAGGAACCTTGTTCGCACTGCCGGTACGTTCATCCCAGGGTTTCAGACTGACGAAGGCAATCCCGGTGTTCTGACCGCGTCCGGAGAAACCGAAACCATTCACGGTAAAGACCGAACTCACATTGTCCTTCTCTTTGGTCAGGAAGTAATTCGTCACCTGATCCAGGACTTTCTGTGTACGCTGTTGCGTTGCACCGGCTGGTAATTGCGCCTGTGCTAATAACAGCCCCTGGTCTTCATCCGGCAGGAACGAGGTCGGCAGTCGGGCAAACAGGAAGACCATCGCCACGACAATCGCCAGGTAGATCACAAGATAGCGACCGGTACGACGGATGATATGGCTGACACAAGTCACATAGTGATTGGTGCTTTTTTCGAAGATACGGTTAAACCAGCCAAAGAACCCTTTGGTTTTGCCGTGATCTCCGGGCTTCAGAGGCTTCAGAATGGTCGAACACAATGCCGGTGTCAGGATTAATGCCACCAGAACGGAAAGCACCATTGCAGAAACGATAGTGACGGAGAACTGACGGTAAATGACCCCGGTAGAACCGCCGAAGAAGGCCATAGGGACGAAAACAGCAGACAGAACCAGAGCGATACCTACCAACGCTCCCTGGATCTGTCCCATCGACCGCTTGGTTGCTTCTTTCGGAGACAGGTTTTCTTCCGCCATCACACGTTCAACGTTTTCCACCACCACGATGGCATCATCAACCAGCAACCCGATGGCGAGTATCAGGCCGAACATCGTGAGCGTGTTTATCGAATAGCCCAGCGCATTGATAATGGCAAAGGTACCCAGCAAGACAATCGGTACCGCAATCGTCGGTATCAGTGTCGCGCGCAGGCTCTGCATAAACAGATACATTACCAGGAACACCAGTACGATGGCTTCAAACAGCGTTTTTACCACTTCGAAAATAGAAATTTTAACGAATGGCGTGGTGTCATACGGGTAAACAACTTTCAGTCCGTGCGGGAAAAACGGCTGGAGCTTAGCCAGTTCTGCTTTCACTGCCGCAGCGGTATCCAGTGCGTTGGCACCGGTTGCCAGCTTAATCCCCAGACCTGCCGCCGGTTTTCCGTTAAAGCGAGCGATAACATCATAGTTTTCGCCGCCCAGCGCGACTTTAGCGACATCGCCCAGAGTCACTTTGGAACCGTCGGTGTTAACTTTCAGCAGGATCTTACGGAACTCATCAACCGAGGTCAGACGAGTCTGAGCAATGATAGAGGCATTCAGCTCCTGGCCTTTAACCTGCGGGCTACCGCCCAGTTGTCCGGCAGCAATCTGATTATTTTGCGCTTTAATCGCAGTAATCACATCGACCGGTGTCAGGCCATAGTTATCCAGTTTTGCCGGGTCCATCCAGATACGCATTGCATACTGTGCACCAAACAACTGGGTATCACCGACACCCGGTGTACGGCTGATGGGGTCTTTAATGTTAGAGGCGACATAGTCGGCAATATCATTCTGGTCCATGCTGCCGTCATCGCTGACGAAGCCTGCAACCATCAGGAAACTGCTGGAGGATTTTTCGACGCTGATCCCTTGCTGCTGGACTTCCTGGGGCAGAAGCGGTGTTGCAAGCTGCAACTTGTTCTGCACCTGAACCTGCGCGATATCGGGATCAGTCCCGGCGGCAAAGGTCAGCGTAAGCTGCAATGTCCCGCTGGAATCACTGCTGGATGACATATACAGCAATCCGTCAATCCCGTTCATATTTTGTTCTATGACCTGGGTAACGGAGTCCTGAAGAGTTTTTGCATCTGCGCCCGGGTAGTTTGCCTGGATCTGTACTGCCGGTGGAGCAACGTCAGGATATTGCTCGATCGGGAGTTTCAGAATCGACAACGCGCCCGCCAGCATGACAATGATGGCGAGTACCCATGCAAAAATCGGGCGTTCGATAAAGAACTTAGCCATGGATCACTGGCTCCTGTTAAAACGATAATTTTGCGGACGGTTATTGCGCATTGCTGCTGCCGGAGTCCGGAGTCACTTCTTCCGGCGTCACGCTGGCACCCGGTTGGGCACGCTGCAGACCGACAGTAATCACGCGATCACCGGATTTCAGTCCGCTTGTGACCAGCCATTGATTGCCGATAGCCTGAGAAGCATCTACCTGGCGTAACTCAACTTTATTATCGCTGCCGACCACCATGGCTGTCGCCTGACCTGCCGGCGTGCGGGTAATAGCCTGCTGAGGCACCAGCAGTGCATCCGGGTTCGTCCCTTCATCCAGTTTTGCACGAACAAACATGCCCGGTAACAGGGTATGGTCCGGGTTAGGGATAATGGCACGCAGGGTAATAGAGCCGGTAGTCTGGTCAACAGAGACGTCTGAAAACTCCAGTGTCCCGGTCTGGTTGAACGGTTGCCCGTTATCCATAATCAGCGTGACTTTGGCTTTGCCCTGAGTCTGTTTTAACTGACCGGAAGCCAGCTCTGAACGTAAACGCAGGAACTGATCGCTCGACTGAGTAACATCCACATACATCGGGTCCAGTTGCTGAACCGTTGCCAGGGCTGTCGTCTGAGCATTCTGGACCAGCGCACCTTCGGTGACCGCTGATTTTCCAATCCGGCCGGAAATCGGGGAAATGACTTTAGTATACGCAAGATTGATCCGCGCAGTTTCGACATTGGCTTTTGCTGACTGAACGGCGGCATTGTTCTGCGCGGCAGTCGCAACAGCAGTATCATATTCCTGTTCGCTGATATAACGGGTGCCGAGCAGGGGTTTGTAACGACGAACCGTTAAATCGGCAATACGCGCATTTGCCTGGGCTTTGGCTAAATCAGCTAATGCACTGTCGTAAGCAGCCTGATAGGTGGCCGGGTCAATCTGATATAAAGACTGACCGGCCCGGACATCACTCCCTTCTGTGAAATTACGTTTCAGGATGATACCGGAGACCTGAGGACGAACTTCAGCCACCCGATATGCCGAGGTACGACCGGGAAGCTCAGTCGTCATTTCCAGGGGCACTGCCTTTAATGTGACTACGCCGACTTCGGGAGGCTGCTGCTGGCCCGATTGCTGCGTTTTGTTGTTATCACATCCGGTGAGTGCGACGCTCCCGGAAAACATCAGGATGGCCGCCAGAGGTGACAATCCTCTGTTTTTTTTCATAAATTAACCTCTAATATCCGGAATTTATCTGGCCAATGTTCCTAAAAAAGGGACATTGGCTGTGCAATTACACAAGCCATGATATGATACATATATACATGAATGTATGTAAATCCTTATGTCGCCTGAATAACGGCGTATGCCCCGAGATCTGATTAAGAACCATTGATATGGCACGAAAAACCAAACAGCAGGCCCTTGAAACCCGTCAACAGATACTTGATGCCGCGATCCACTGCTTTTCTACCCGGGGAGTTTCTTCAACCTCGTTGTCAGATATTGCTATCCGGGCGGGTGTGACACGAGGTGCTATTTATTGGCACTTTAAAAATAAAATAGACATTCTTAATGAAATCTGGCTGCAGAGTGATGAGTGTCTGGATAAACTCGAACTGGAATATCAGAACAAATATCCGGATGACCCCATGGCACAAATCCGTGCCTTACTTATTACATTACTGCAGTCGACAGTGAGAGACAGCTCCCGCAGAGCATTAATGGAAATTATATTCCATAAATGTGAGTTTGTCGGAGAAATGGAAACATTCCAAAAAATCCAGCAGGATATGTTATTGGAATGTTACCCAAAAGTCGAAAACACATTAAAAAAATGTATTACTGCGGGTCAGCTCCCCGAAAAACTTAATACCCGACAGGCCGCAATTATGATGCGCAGTTATATCAGTGGCCTGATGGAAAACTGGTTATTTACACCCGCCGGTTTCGATTTAGAAAATGATGCTGAGCCACTGGTTGATGCTTTTATGGATATGTTGCGCTTTAGTCCGGTGTTGCTGAAATAACACTGTCTGAACAAGACAATGATTAGTCAGCAGCAGAAAGAGGCTGTTCATTGTTCAGTTTGGCAATATAGTCCTTTCTGACAATTTCCAGTGCCTCCAGTACCACCCGGGGTGAAAGCTGGTTTTGCTCTAAAAGCATAATTAAATCAACAGCGAGTTTAACCTCTGCAGGTGCAGTATCCAGCGACATAACGTTACCCTGTTCTGTCAAAAAGTGATTTACCTGTATGTGCGGTCAGCGGTGCGCTGACCGTGTCAATCCAGTGATAACATTGTCTGCAGTTCACCGGCAAGAAAAAACGGGTATTTCTGAGAGGGGCCGGGATCCTCCGTGGTAAACGTACTGACTTATATTAACAAACCTGCTTAATTGCGCAGCGTTGTTTGCCAGTGGCTTTCCTTCAGCGCCAGACGACAGCGTGCCAGACGCTGTTCAAGGATTCGGATTTTTTCACCAATCTCCTGCTGTTGCTGTAACGTCACGGCCGTGGTTAATTGTTGTTCGTGTTGCAACAGCATCTCATTTAATCGGGCTTCATAACCCAGTTGTTGCTGATAAAGGTGTTGCCAGTGGCTTGCTGTATCCGCAGGTACCGTGCGGCGTCTGACAGGCGTGGACAACTCCCGTTGCAGCGCCTGACATTGTGCTGTCATTTGTTCTGTCAGCCAGAGAAATGCCGGAGACGAAGCCGATTCAAACTGATGCAGTTTTTCCAGCGATTGCTCTGTTTGTTGCAGATAGCTGGTCAGTGTCGGGCCGGAGACCGGGAAAAGTGTGTTATCAAACCGTTTCTCCCGGCAGGCAGGGTCACCCGCCTGCGCAATTTTCTGCTTTAATTGTGCAATTAACATTGCAAACTGGCGGATAATTTTATCTCTGTTCATTGAAAAGCCTGTGTTGAACTTACGGTTGCTTACCGAAACGCGGTGACCCGTCCGGAACAGCCCTGAATGGCCGCCATGTCCCGTCAGCAATGCGCTCCCGCAGGGGAGATTTATTGTTATTCTGTTCATATCAGCCCCTGACAGGCAGAATAAAAAAGCAGAAGTCAGGGGTCTAAGGTTGCAATTATTTTGTAGTTTGCTTAGATTTGACGGTTTTCCTACGCAGTTCCTGTCTGTTTTCCTGTCGGCTGTCACCCTCTGCAGAGGTTCCTGGCCGGCAGCGGGCTGCGTGTTTCTAAGAATTTACCAGGCATACCATTATGAGCGTAACTGAGCAACAGCTTGAATCCATTAAGAATAGCATCAAAAGTGTTCCCGATTATCCGAAACCAGGGATCCTTTTCCGTGATGTTACCGGACTGCTGGAAGATGCAAAAGCATATTCAGCGACCATTGAAATACTGGTCGAACGTTATCGTAATAAGGGCATTACTAAGGTTGTCGGGACTGAAGCCCGTGGATTTTTGTTCGGGGCGCCAGTAGCATTAGGTCTGGGCGTTGGATTTGTACCGGTTCGTAAGCCCGGTAAATTACCTCGTGAAACCTACAGCGAAGCCTTCAGTCTGGAATACGGTACCGATGTACTGGAAATGCACACCGATGCAGTGCAGCCAGGCGATGTAGTGCTGGTGGTTGATGATCTGCTGGCGACCGGCGGTACCATCGAAGCGACAGTGAAGCTTATTCGTCGTGCCGGTGCAGAAGTGCATGATGCCGCGTTTGTGATCAATTTATTCGACCTTGAAGGCGAAGCCCGTCTGAAGGCTCTGGGACTGGAATGTTTCAGCGTCGTTAACTTCCCGGGCCACTAAAGGCTTCTCCCGCTTCCGCCTGCCTTTACCCTGTCTGAAGCGTAAGGCAATTCTAAATAGATAGGCAATAGGTCAGGCGGCTGATACACTGAACCCTGTGTTTGTTGGCCCTTTGGGTATCAATAGGTTGCGGCAAGCACACCGGGATGCAGAGACGCATATCAGATGCGCTGTATGATGTTTTAACCCCAATCCAGTGACTAAATTTCCATGAGTTATCAGGTTCTCGCGCGAAAATGGCGACCACAGGTTTTTGCTGATGTTGTCGGCCAGCAACATGTTCTCACCGCGCTGGCCAATGGTTTGTCATTGGGCAGACTTCACCACGCTTACCTTTTTTCAGGCACGCGGGGTGTGGGTAAAACCACCATTGCCCGTTTACTGGCGAAAGGTCTGAATTGCGAGCTGGGTGTTACGGCCACACCTTGTGGTCAGTGCGAAAATTGTCGCGAAATCGAGCAGGGACGTTTTGTTGATCTGATTGAGATCGATGCCGCCTCCCGGACTAAAGTAGAAGATACCCGCGACCTGCTGGATAACGTGCAATACGCGCCAGCCCGTGGGCGCTTTAAAGTTTATCTGATCGATGAAGTCCACATGCTTTCGCGGCACAGCTTCAATGCGTTACTAAAGACGCTGGAAGAACCCCCCGAACATGTCAAATTCTTACTGGCAACGACCGATCCGCAAAAACTGCCGGTCACTATTCTATCCCGTTGCCTGCAATTCCATCTGAAAGCACTGGATGTTCCGCAGATCAGTCAGCAGCTGACCCATATCCTGGGAGAAGAACAGGTCGCGGCCGAACCCCGTGCATTGCAGCTGTTAGCACGGGCAGCGGAAGGTAGCCTGCGTGATGCATTAAGCCTGACCGATCAGGCCATTGCGATGGGGCAGGGCTCAGTGACGGCCGACACGGTGTCCGCTATGCTGGGCACCCTGGACAACGATCAGCCGCTGGCGCTGATAGAAGCCCTGACCACGGGTGAGGGCGGTTCTGTGATGTCCTTACTGCAACAGGCGGCCAGCCGTGGTGTAGAGTGGGAAGCCTTACTGGTTGAGATGCTACGTTTACTGCATTGCATTGCTATGCTGCAGTTATTGCCGTCCACCCTGGATGAAGAATTCCTGGCGCACGAACAACAGTTACGTGAACTGGCCAGAAAACTGCCCCCTGAAGAGATCCAGCTTTACTACCAGACGTTGCTCGTTGGCAGAAAAGAGCTTGCTTACGCGCCGGATCAGCGTATGGGGGTCGAAATGACCTTACTGCGTGCGCTGGCCTTTCATCCGCTGGCTGAAATTAAAGAGCCGGCTACCGTTAGTCATACGCAACCGCCTGCTGAACCGGTAGCGCCGCCGCAGGGTGCGTCAGCACCGGCAACGGCAACGACGCCGGCGGTATCGCGTGCCCGCGGAGCGCCTCAGCCTGCGGATAACACCGCTGTCTCCGGTTCCACCAGTCAGTTATTACAGGCCCGTACAGAGTTATTGCGGCGGGGGGCCTCAGCCTCAAAAAAGACTGAGCCGGCGGTGCCCACCGCGCAGCCGGCGCAGAGTGCCCTGGAGCGACTCGCCTCAGTAACAGACAAAGTCGTCAGAAAAACCCCGAAAGAGAGTGGTTCTGATGCAGGGAATACGGCCAGACAAGAACGCTATCGCTGGAAAACCCGGCAGCCTGAGACGACAGAGGCAGAGCCGGTGGCCACCCCGAAGGCCCTGCGTACGGCCCTGGAATATGAAAAAACGCCAGAGCTTGCGGCAAGGATCGCGGAAGAAGCAAAACTCAGGGACCCCTGGGCGGGCGAAATAGCGCAACTGAATTTACCGAAGCTGGTACAGCAGCTGGCGTTAAATGCGTGGAAACAACAGCAAGGGACACGGGTTCACCTGCATTTACGTTCGGCGCAGAAACATCTGAATTCTGCATCCGCAAGACAGGTGCTGACGGAGGTTTTATCGGCAACTGCGGGCGAAACAGTTGAACTGACCATTGAGGCAGACGATAATCCCGCAGTGCGGACACCGCTGGAATGGCGGCAGGCGATTTATGAAGAAAAACTGGAGCAGGCTCGCCAGTCAATCGTCGATGATCCGCATATCCGGGCAGTACAGAAGTTATTTGACGCCTCTCTGGATGAAGAGAGTATACGACCCGTTTAAACATGCTGCAGGTCATCATCGGGATGGCTGTGGCCTAAGCAGAGAGAGAAAACTATGTTTGGTAAAGGTGGTCTGGGCAACTTAATGAAGCAAGCCCAGCAAATGCAGGACAAAATGTCTCAGGTTCAGGAAGAGATCGCGGCAATGGAAGTGACCGGTGAATCCGGTGCCGGTCTGGTCAAAGTGACCATTAACGGTGCTCACAACTGCCGCCGTGTTGAAATCGACCCGGGCCTGCTGGAAGACGATAAAGATATGCTGGAAGATCTGGTTGCGGCTGCCTTTAATGATGCTGCCCGTCGTATTGACGAAGCGCAGAAAGAGAAGATGGCCTCTGTTTCTTCCGGTATGCAACTGCCACCTGGCTTTAAGATGCCTTTCTGATGCAGACAAGCCCGTTGCTGGAAGCCCTGATGGAATCACTGCGCTGTTTACCCGGAGTCGGGCCTAAATCAGCGCAGCGCATGGCTTTCCACTTGTTACAGCGTGATCGCAGCGGCGGGATGCGCCTGGCACAGGCGCTGACCCGCGCGATGTCGGAGATTGGTCACTGTTCTCACTGCCGGACTTTCACCGAGCAGGAGATCTGTACTATCTGTGCGAATCCCCGTCGTCAGCAAAACGGCATGATTTGTGTCGTTGAAAGCCCTGCGGATATTCATGCGGTGGAACAAACCGGGCAATTTGCCGGTCGCTATTTCGTATTAATGGGGCATCTTTCTCCTCTGGACGGAATAGGGCCGGCAGATATCGGGCTGGATACGCTGGAGCATCGCCTGCAGGATGAAACGATCCGCGAAGTGATTCTGGCAACCAATCCGACGATTGAAGGCGAGGCAACAGCCAACTATATTGCCGATTTATGCCGTCAGTATGGTGTGGATGCCAGCCGGATTGCGCACGGTGTACCGGTGGGCGGAGAACTGGAAATGGTGGACGGTACCACGTTATCCCATTCTCTGGCCGGACGACAGAAGTTCCGATATTAATCCCCGGCTGATGTTTTTTCTGAACATCAGCTTGAAAATCTTCCTTTCAACCCCATCTCCTGTATCGACATGAATTAATACTGATTTTTCTTGAGGTATCAATGACGATGAAAGGACAAGAGACACGTGGTTTTCAGTCAGAAGTAAAACAACTTTTGCAACTGATGATCCATTCACTCTACTCAAATAAAGAGATCTTTTTACGTGAGCTTATCTCGAATGCGTCCGACGCCGCAGATAAACTCCGTTTCCGTGCGTTATCTGATTCCGGCCTGTACGAAGGCGACGGTGAATTACGCGTTCGCCTGTCGGTGGATAAAGAGCAACGTACTCTGACTCTGAGTGATAACGGCATCGGTATGAGCCGTGAGGAAGTTATTGAAAACCTTGGTACCATCGCAAAATCCGGGACCAAAGCGTTTCTGGAATCTATGGGCTCTGACCAGGTTAAAGACAGCCAGTTGATCGGCCAGTTTGGTGTCGGATTCTATTCAGCTTTTATTGTTGCGGATAAAGTTACCGTACGTACCCGTGCTGCGGGCGCTCCGGAAAGTGAAGGGGTGTTCTGGGAGTCGGCCGGTGAAGGCGAATATACCCTGGCGGACATCGACAAAGCTGAGCGTGGCACCGAAATTACCCTGCACATGCGTGAAGGGGAAGATGAGTTCCTGGATAGCTGGCGTGTCCGTAACATCGTCAGCAAGTATTCTGACCATATCGCCTTGCCGGTTGAGATTGAAACCAAAGACGAAGACAGTGAAACCACGCACTGGGAAAAAGTGAATAAAGCCCAGGCATTGTGGACACGTAATAAGTCAGAAATCACCGACGAAGAATATAACGATTTCTATAAGCATATCGCTCATGACTTCACTGACCCGTTGATCTGGAGCCACAACCGCGTTGAAGGTAAGCAGGAATATACCAGCCTGCTGTATATCCCGGCGCAGGCCCCGTGGGATATGTGGAACCGTGATCATAAACATGGTCTGAAACTGTATGTCCAGCGTGTATTTATCATGGATGACGCTGAGCAGTTTATGCCGAATTATCTGCGCTTTGTTCGCGGACTGATTGATTCGAATGATCTGCCTCTCAACGTTTCGCGTGAAATTCTGCAGGACAGCCGTATCACTCAAAGTCTGCGTGGTGCGCTGACCAAACGTACGCTGCAAATGCTGGATAAACTGGCGAAAGATGATGCGGCTAAATACCTGCAGTTCTGGAAAGCATTCGGTCTGGCCCTGAAAGAAGGTCCGGCGGAAGATGCGGGTAACGTTCAGGCAATTGCCAAATTATTACGCTTTGCTTCCACCCATACTGACAGTTCTGAACAGACGGTAACGCTGGAAGAGTACATCGGTCGTATGGCCGAAGGTCAGGAAAAGATTTACTACATCACTGCGGACAGCTATGCCGCGGCGAAAAACAGCCCGCATCTGGAGCTGTTCCGTAAGAAAGGCATTGAAGTTCTGCTGCTGTCTGACCGTATCGATGAATGGATGATGAGCTATCTGACAGAATTCGATGGCAAATCATTCCAGTCTGTCAGCAAAGCAGACGATTCGCTGGATAAACTGGCTGACGAAGAAACCGCGGAACAGAAAGAGAGCGAAAAAGCCCTTGAGCCGTTTGTTGATCGTGTGAAAACCCTGCTGGGTGAGCGCGTGAAGGATGTCCGGCTGACACATCGTCTGACTGACACCCCGGCCATTGTAGTGACTGATGCGGATGAAATGAGCACTCAGATGGCGAAGCTGTTCGCCGCCGCCGGTCAGGAAGCACCGGAAGTGAAATATATCTTTGAAATTAACCCGGAACATACGCTGGTGAAAAAAGCCGCGGATGCGACTGACGACAGCCAGTTTGCTGACTGGGTTGAATTGTTGCTTGATCAGGCGCTGTTTGCTGAGCGCGGAACACTGGAAGATCCTAACCAGTTTATCCGCCGCATGAACCAGTTATTACTGGCGTAATCGCAGCATACGATGACAGCATACATCAGGGCCCGCATTTGCGGGCCTTTTTTATCGGTACGCGCCGTCTGCCGGGGCTGTTATTTTAGTGGTGGATCGTCGTTGTTCGTTCCGTAAACTGAATAACCGCTTTCCCGGCCATCTTTCGGTATCTGTCGGGCATTTACAGTGATTAAGCCTGGCCTTTCCTTGTGGAGAGCCGGACATAATGGTATGTTTTTGCACTTCTCAGGACTATTAAACGCGATTCGCAAGAGGTACTACGCAATGCGTATTATTTTGCTCGGTGCTCCGGGCGCAGGTAAAGGAACTCAGGCTCAGTTCATCATGGAGAAATACGGTATTCCGCAAATCTCTACCGGTGATATGTTACGTGCTGCTGTTAAAGCTGGCACTGAGCTGGGTCAACAGGCCAAAGCCATTATGGATGCTGGCAAACTGGTGACAGATGAACTGGTTATTGCACTGGTTAAAGAGCGTATTGCGCAGGACGATTGCAAAGCAGGTTTCCTGCTGGATGGCTTCCCGCGGACGATCCCGCAGGCCGATGCGATGAAAGAAGCCGGCATTGCTGTTGATTATGTGCTGGAATTCGCTGTGCCGGATGAAGTAATTGTCGACCGTATTATCGGCCGTCGTGTACATGCACCTTCAGGCCGGGTATATCATGTCGACTATAATCCGCCGAAGCAGGAAGGACTGGATGATGTGACCGGCGAACCGCTGACGACTCGTAAAGACGACCAGGAAGAAACCGTTCGTAAACGTCTGGTTGAATACCACCAGATGACGGCTCCGCTGATTGCTTATTACAGCAAAGAAGCGGCTGCCGGACAGACCCGTTACCAGAAAATTGACGGTACCCGTCCTGTCAGCGAAGTCAGCCTGCAGCTGGCAACCATTCTGGGGTGATCCCCTGTTACGGACCGGATTTATTCGGTCCGTTCTTTCTCTGCCGCTGTTCCCTTCGCCAATATTCGCTACAATGAGCCTTCCCTGCAAAGCCTGTGAATAAGGAATAATGATGAGGCAAGATAAGCCAGGTGTTCTGCTGGTCAACCTGGGCACGCCTGATGCCCCGACTTCCGCTGCAGTAAAACGCTATCTGAAACAATTTCTGAGTGATAAGCGCGTCGTTGATGTTCCGCGAATTATCTGGTGGCCGGTATTGCGTGGCGCTATTCTGCCATTGCGTTCTCCCCGGGTAGCAAAGCTTTATGCGTCTGTGTGGATGGATGAGGGTTCGCCTCTGCTGGTCTACAGTCAGCGTCAGCGGAATGCGCTGGCGAAGTTAACCGATATGCCGGTCGCTTTAGGGATGTCTTACGGCAATCCGTCATTGCAAAGTGGCGTTGATGAACTGCTGGCGCAGGGGGTCACACGCCTGATCGTGTTACCCTTGTATCCGCAATTCTCATCATCGACGGTATCGGCTGTCTGGGACGGACTGCATGAAATTTTCCGCACCCGGCGGACCTTGCCGGATATTCAGCTGATCCGCGATTATGCAACTCATCCCGCCTATATCGCCGCTCTGAAGGACTCTGTAGAGCGTTCCTTTGCGCAGCATGGAAAGCCGGATGTTCTGCTGCTTTCCTATCACGGGATCCCGCAACGTTTCGCCAATCAGGGTGATGATTATCCGCTCCGCTGTGAACATACGACAGCTTGTCTGCGCGAAGCTCTGGGGATGAACGAAGACGAATTAATCATGACGTTCCAGTCCCGGTTTGGTCGCGAACCCTGGCTGATGCCTTATACGGATGAAACCGTGAAGTCCCTGCCGGAAAAAGGGATCCGTCATATTCAGGTTATGAGCCCCGGCTTCTCTGCCGATTGTCTGGAAACCCTGGAAGAGATCAACGAACAAAACCGGGAATTTTTCCTGCATGCCGGGGGAGAGAAGTTCGAATATATCCCGGCACTGAACGATGATGAGCTACATATCCGCATGATGTCAGAGCTGGTAAATTCCGGGCGATGAAAAACCGGTTAATCGTTGGGAATATGGTAAGATCCACGCTTTATTCCTGCGATTAACTTAAAAATATGAAATTTCCTGGTCAGCGTAAATCTAAACATTACTTCCCGGTCAGTGCCCGTGACCCTCTGTTGCAGGCTGATCCTGCAGAGTTAGTGACGACTTCTCCTGTGGTCGGCATTGACCAGACGATGGTTGATATAGAAGCAAAAGTCGATGATGCTTTTATTGAACGTTATGGCCTCAGTCGCGGGCATTCACTGGTCATCGAGGATGATGTTGCTGAAGCACTGTATCAGGAATTAGTGCAGAAAAAGCTTATCAGTGATCAGTTTGCCGGCGGGACTATCGGTAATACCCTGCATAACTACTCGGTGCTGGCGGATGATCGCTCGGTGCTGTTGGGCGTTATGTGCGGCAATATTACGGTCGGTGATTATGCATACCGCTATCTGTGTAATACCTCAAGCAAAGTTGACCTGAACTGTCTGCAGGGCGTTAACGGCTCGATTGGTCGTTGTTATACCCTGATAGGCGACAACGGCGAACGTACCTTTGCGATAAGCCCGGGCGCCATGAATCAGCTGCATCCGGATAATATTCCGGAAGCTGTCATTGCTGAGGCCTCGGCGCTGGTCCTGACTTCTTACCTGGTGCGTGCGAAAGAGGGGGAACCCATGCCGCAGGCCACCATGAAAGCTATCGAATACGCTAAAAAACATCAGGTTCCGGTGGTACTGACCCTGGGCACCCGTCATGTCATTGCCGAAAACCCGGCATTCTGGCGTGACTTTTTGCATGAGCATATCTCGATTGTTGCCATGAACGAAGATGAAGCCTGTGAACTGACCGGCGAATCGGACCCGCTGCTGGCCGCAGATATGGCATTACAGTGGGTTGATCTGGTGCTTTGCACTGCCGGTCCGGCGGGGCTTTATATGGCTGGCTACAGCGACGAAGACGTATTACGACGTACCAACCTGCCATTGTTACCCGGTGCCATTGCTGAATTTAACCAGTATGAATTTAGTCGCGCCATGCGCTATCAGGATTGTACCCGCCCGGTGAAAGTCTTTTCCCATATTGCCCCCTATATGGGCGGGCCGGAAAAAATCATGAACACCAACGGCGCGGGGGATGGGGCACTGGCCGCGGTATTACATGACATTTCAGCCAATAACTATCATCGGCAGAAAGTCCCGAATTCGGCTAAACATACTCAGTCCTTCCTGACGTATTCCTCACTGGCTCAGGTCTGCAAGTATGCGAACCGTGTCAGCTATCAGGTACTGAATCAGCATTCTCCGCGCCTGAGTCGCGGGTTGCCTGAGCGCGAAGACAGCCTGGAAGAGGCCTACTGGGACAGATAATACAGACTGCGCCCGTGGTGTTATTCTCGGGCGCATGCTCATACTTATCTCCGGGTCACCGTATCGTGGCAGGTGGCTATACCGCCTGCGGCGCTGAACTTTCCGCCGCCAGAATATTTGTCATACTTTTGGCAATTTCCCGCTCGCCCATAATGACCTTATCCGCACCGTGTTCGGTGAGGTAGATGACTTCATCGTCATAGTGAGCGCGGGCAATAATGGCGATATCCTGTCGTTTCTCGCGGGCAGCCGCCGCCACTTCGCCGGACTCATAACCGTTTGGAATGGTTAAAAACAGCCAGCGGGCGCAGTCAAGCCGGGCTATTTCCATGGTGTCCGTACGTGCGGCATTACCGGCGACAGCGGCGAACCCCTGTTCGCGGATCACCTCTACCCTGGGGCGACTGGTTTCGACCACCACGACCGGCACCTGTAGCTGCCGGAGCTTCTGACAAAGCAGGCTTCCGACCCGCCCGTAACCGACGACAATGGCATGGTGACAGATATTCAGTGGCACAGGGGGTTCTTCCGGAGCGATAGTTTCGCCGGAAGGGGGAGTCTCTGCAGATGGCTCTGTCGTGGCCAGATAGCGCTCTGCAAGGCTGAACATGACCGGGTTGACCATAATGGAGAGAATGGCGGCGGCCAGTACCAGATTACGGCCGTCATCGTTCAGCAATCCCAGCGAGCCCCCCAGGCCGGCCAGAATAAAGGCAAACTCACCAATCTGTGCCAGACTGACGGAGATGGTTAACGCCGTGCGTCGTGTATGGCCAAGCCAGGTGACCAGCAGCCAGGCAGCCACTGATTTTCCTGCCAGGACAATGGCCAGTGCACCGAAGACCGCCAGGGGACGTTCAATCAGAATATGCGGGTCAAACAGCATACCGACCGAGACAAAAAACAGCACCGCAAAGGCATCGCGCAGTGGCAGCGTATCATGGGCTGCCCGATGACTGAGTTCTGATTCGTTCAGCACCATCCCGGCAAAGAATGCCCCCAATGCAAATGACACATCAAAAAATTCCACAGCACCAAATGCGATACCGAGAGCCAGTGCAAGCACCGCCAGGGTGAATAACTCCCGCGACCCGGTCGCCGCACTTTTCGCCAGGATCCAGGGGACTACGCGGCGACCAAAGACGACCATAATCACCATAAAGGCGACTACTTTGCCGATGGTGATCAGCAGATCGCGAAACAGCAGACCGACACTGGCATTTCCCTGCTCCATCATCCCGGCAATGGCGGGTAACAGAACCAGAGTCAGGACCATCACCAGGTCTTCCACAATCAGCCAGCCAATGGCGATACGTCCGCGCTGACTGTCTACCAGTTGTCGCTCCTCCAGAGCTCTGAGCAGAACGACTGTACTTGCCGTTGAGAGGCAAAGCCCGAAAACCAGCCCGGTCATCATGCTCCAGCCAAGAATGGCGGAAAGACCGATCCCCAGTAATGTTGCAACGAAAATCTGTGCGATGGCCCCGGGGATAGCGATGGCTTTTACGGTCATCAGGTCTTTCAGGGAGAAATGCAGCCCGACACCAAACATCAGCAGAATAACCCCGAGTTCGGCCAGTTCCGGTGCCAGATTGGTATCTGCCACAAAGCCCGGGGTAAAAGGCCCGACCAGGACACCGGCAAGTAAATAGCCGACCAGCGGGGAGAATCGCAATTTATTCGCCAGCATACCCAGTAAAAAGGCCAGTACCAATGCGCTGACGATAGTGGTGATAAGAGGGGTAGTATGATGCATGGTCTCTCCTTTAAAGCCGGGCGATTGCGTTTTCTGCCAGGGGTGAGAGGAAAAATACGCTATCCGCCGGACGGACAGTCGCGATAAAACAGTTAAAAATCCGTTACTGAGTCATAAAGAAAATGCATAAGGGGAAAAACAGGCGGGATCCTGTCTGTCAGCCTGAATTTACTGAATAAACCCTTAAAGAAATAATAAGTAAAACAGCAGAATGACACAAACAGTGCGGGCGAAAGTTGAGAGACAGACACGGTTTTTTTAGTTTTCCTGACAAAACCCCGTATTTATCGACTCATTATAATCGCTGATATTACGGATCTTCCGCTGGCTGAACAGGATCCTGGTGGCACAGAATGCCGGGACTTCCCTGAAGGCCGCCCGGAGAACATCCCGCAGCCTTTTACCGCGAGGCTGCCGTTGCATCCCGCAGCATCAGAGCCATTAGTTTATCCCAGCCCAGGTTGAAGAGATAAGTGTAGGGCAGGTAGAACAGCAGGAAACCAATATCCAGCAGCAGTGCTTCAGTAAGACTGATAGCTAACATTCCTGCCGTCACAGGGACGGCAAACAGTACAAATCCGCCTTCAAACCCCGCCGCATGTAAGATGCGGATACCCGCGGCGCGGGGAACGCCCGGCGGGAAGAAGTGATCAAAACCCATATTAAAGAGCAGGTTCCAGACCATTGCCAGTAAAGAGAGGGCCACCGCAGTGATACCCATCCCGGTGATCGGCTGGCCCGTGATCCAGGCGGCGCCGGGAATAGTGATCAGTAAAGCAAAAAACTCATAGCCCAGGGTATGTAACAGACGCTCGTAAGCAGAACGGGTACGCATGATCATGACTCCTTATTTTTTCTGATCGCTATTTTCCCAGCCACAGGATGGCAGGTAAAATGACCAGGTATCGTAAAAACCGATAGGTGAGTTATGCGTTATTCCCCGGAGTCACTCGAAGCCTTTGTTCAGACCGATGCCTGCGGTTCATTTTCTGCCGCTGCCCGTTATCTGGGAAAAAGCCAGTCCACCATCAGTGCCGCAGTCGCCCGGCTGGAAGATGATATGGGGTTTCTGTTATTTGACCGGCGCGGAAGGCAGCCGGTACTGACGGAAGAGGGGCGTCGCGCGCTGGCCAGAGTCAAAGAGATCCTGGCCGCCAGCCGTCGTCTGGATGATTTAGCGATAGGTTTATCCCGCGGTACCGAGCCGAGGCTGACACTGGCCGTGTCCGATATCTGGCCCGCTGAGCATCATGAAATCCTGTTACACCGTTTTGAAGAACGGTATCAGGATATCGAATTTGAATGCATGGTCGCGGAAGATGATGACGTGCTCGACCTTCTGCAAACCGGACGGGCCCACCTGGGTGTCGTGCGTGAACAACCCGCCTTGCCGCCGGACCTGGTCGCCCGGCGCCTGCAGGTGCTGGTCAGCATGGGCCTCTATATTCATCACCAGCACCCTTTGGCGGCTAACGTACAGCTCAGTGCGGCACACCTCAAAGCGGTCCGGCAACTGCGGCTGAATACCTGGGTACGGCCTCACGACAATAAAAGTGAAGGGCATTCGTGGTCAGCCTCTTCTTATCTGTTGCTACTGGATATGGCAGAACAGGGATTTGGCTGGACAACCTTACCCTGCTGGCTGGTCAGACAATTCGGACGGGGGGTATTGCACCCTCTGACGTTAGCTGGCTGGCCGCAACAAAGCCGGATGGATGTGATCTGGTCAACCCGCCATCCCCCGGGTCCGGCGGGTTATTGGATGATTGACCAGCTTTGTCAGCAGAAGGATTAGTCGTGGCGCGCGATCTCTGCAAAAGGGGCCGTCAGCAGAGCGGCCAGGTCTGCCGGTGCCAGCGAAATATCCAGCCCGCGTTTTCCCCCGGAGATATACATGTCCGGCAGGGACGCGGCACTGGCATCAATCACCGTCGGCAGACGTTTCTTCTGTCCTAACGGGCTGATCCCGCCGACCAGGTAGCCGGTCACCCGCTGAGCCAGTTGCGGGTCGGCCATCTCTGCTTTTTTAGCGCCCAGCGCTTTAGCGACTTTTTTCAGGTCAAGCTGTGTTGCCACCGGGGTGACCGCCACGGCCAGATGTTTACTGTCGCCATTCAGCGCCACCAGTAACGTTTTAAACACCTGAGCAGCATCCAGCTGAAGTTTGCGTACCACTTCATCGCCAAAATTTGTCTCATTACTGTCGTGATCATACTGATGAATACGAAATTGAGTCTTCTGCTTTTCCAGCAGGTTGATGGCAGGCGTCATAAAGAGATCCTTGTAAACTATCTGATATACATACTATTTCGATCCTCTGACAGGCAGAGGGTCACCGGCCAAACATCGCTGGCAAATTATCGTCACCATAAAGGTGTAATGCCCCCACCGCCATCAGGTAGCGGCCCGGAGGCAACCGGATCAGTTTCTGCTTCCATTCGGCATTACGTTTTTTTATCAGCACATCATTCAGGGAATGACCAAAAGAAGAGGGCAGCAGGCCATGAGGCAGACCTTCACGTGGCGGGCCTTCCACCCACCAGCTGATCATGGTTTGCAGTAACCGGGCATTGGTGTGCCAGTGTTGTAAGGAGTCCGCCAGCAGGTCGATGCCATCATCCGGTAAGCGGATTAACATCCCGAGCTGGGTTCCGGCCCCTTCAAGCTCGATCACGGGCTTATTCAGGTTTTTTGCAGCCTGCAGTAGCTGATAATCAATCCCGTATTCCGGCCGCAGCCCTAACCGCTGTGCCTGCCGGCTCTGTAATATCAGCGCAATCTGCCAGGCCGGCAAGGTCTCCAGCGTTGAGACAGGCAATTCACACTCCGTACAACGTTGTTCAAGCTCTGCATTCAGTGCGGCATCAAACCGTTCCTGCAGTGGCGCCCGGGCCTCGGATTGTGGTGGCAGGGAGGGCGATGACAGAATATCGGCTTCAACAATCAGCGCATCGGCGGCCCGTAACTGCTTTAGCAGAGGCTCAGCCAGCGGGTACATATCCCGCGTACCCATATGGATACTCCCGGTCAGATGGATCCGGCTGTCATTTACCCGAAGGTCAACCGCCGGCCAGGCATAGCTTACCGGATGAAGAAAGCGCCATAGTTTTTCCAGTCGCGGCCAGAGGAGTGTCATTACCTGAAATACCGTGGTTCAGAGAGTCTCTCTATGCTAGTCATTTTCGCGTTCCGGGGGTAGCTTATTCTGCACCGGTAACCGGTAGCGTAATAAGCGGTTAGCATTGGTGACTACCGTGATGGAGGAGAGCGCCATTGCGGCACCGGCAATGACCGGGTTCAGCAAGGTGCCGGTCAGCGGGTAAAGTACTCCGGCCGCGACCGGGATCCCGATACAGTTGTAAATAAACGCGCCCAGCAGATTTTGTTTCATATTGCGCAGGGTGGCCCGGGCGATCAGCAGTCCGTCCGCAACCGCCTGAAGATCATTACGCATTAATGCCAGGGTGGCGGTTTCTATGGCCACATCGCTGCCACCACGGATAGCAATCCCGGTGTCGGCCTGCGCCAGGGCCGGGGCATCGTTGATGCCGTCACCGACCATGGCGACGCGGTGACCTTTTTGCTGTAACGCACGGATGGTTGCGGCCTTTTCATCCGGCAGAACCCCGGCGATCACCTGCGGGATCCCGGCGGCTTTGGCAATCACGCTGGCCGTTTCGGGCTGGTCGCCGGTCAGCATGACCACGTTATAGCCGAGTCGCTGTAGCTGCTGTACCACCCGGGGAGTTTCCGGACGCAGCGGGTCACTGACCGTCATCAGGGCTGCAGGCCGGTTGTCTATTGCCAGCAATACCGGGGTTTCGCCCCGTTCTGCCGCCTGCCTGACGGCATCAGCCGCCACACTCAGGTCTACCTCTGCCTCTGTCAGCAGAGCCATATTACCCAGTAACAGCGACTGTGCCTGATAGCGGGCGGACAGACCTTTGCCCGCAACCGTCCGGACATTACCGATATCGGGCAACACGCTGTCCGGAGCACGGGCCAGGATGGCTGTGGCCAGCGGATGTGATGAGTGCTTTTCCATCGCGGCTGCCAGCGACAGGACTTCATCAGGATCGGCATCGTTAAACAGCGTGATACCGGTCACGGAGGGATGTCCGGTGGTCAGTGTCCCGGTTTTGTCGAACACGACGGTATCCGCGGTGCTCGCCTGTTGCAGCGCATCGGCATCTTTTACCAGCACGCCGGCAACGGCGGCCCGGCCCACACCGGCAATCACCGACATCGGGGTCGCCAGTCCCAGGGCACAGGGGCAGGCAATGATCAGTACAGTGGTGATCACGACCATGCTGTAGGCAAGTTGCGGGGCCGGTCCGGCCAGATACCAGATAACTCCGCTGAGCAGCGCAATGGCAATCACTGCCGGGACAAAGACGGCAGAAATACGATCAGCCAGCTGGCCGATGCGCGGCTTACTGCTTTGAGCATTTCTGACCAGAGAGATAATACGGGCCAGTGCCGTATTCTTCCCGGTCGCCGTTGCCCGGAATATCAGTGTACCGTCACTGACCAGAGTCCCGGCGTGGAGGGTGTCACCGGCCTGTTTCTTCTGTGGCCAGGCTTCGCCGGTCAGCATGGACTCGTCGACACGGCCTTCACCGTCGCTGATCACTCCGTCCACCGGGATCCGATCCCCGGTCCGCAGGCGGATCTGCATACCGGTTTCGATGGCACTGACCGGCAGACGTCTTTCCTCTTTACCGTTCAGTACGGTGGCTTCCGCCGGGGCGAGGGCGATTAATTTTTCCAGTGCCTGTGAGGAGTGCTGGCGTGCGCGCTGTTCCAGCGCATGCCCGAGATTAATCAGCCCGATGATCATGGTGCAGGCTTCAAAATAGAGATGGCGTGCGGCGTCAGGAAAGTGGTCCGGAAACAGCACCACCGCGGCCGAATACAGCCAGGCGACGGCGGTACCCAGCGCGACCAGCGTATCCATGGTCGCGGTCCGGTTACGCAGACTTTTCCATGCACTACGGTAGAAATGTGCGCCGGAGAGGATCATGACCAGCAGGGTGATCACCCCGATACTCAGCCAGAGCGTATGGTTCTCCGCGCTCAGCATCATATGCTGGCCGGTCATCCCCCAAATCATCACAGGGATACCGGTCAGCAGAGCCAGCGCAGCCTGCCAGCTGAAACGGATAAAACTTTGCCGTGACGTTTTCTTCTGCGTTTCACGGCGTTCGTGCTCGTCGGTGATCAGCAGTGCGTTGTACCCGGCGGCGCTGACCGCGGCCAGCAGGGCGTCAGGCTTAGGTTTTCCTGAAACCAGTGCACTGCGATCGGCCAGGTTCACCCGCGCCTGACGGACGCCGGAGACCTGGCTGAGGGCTTTTTCAACCCGGCTGACACAGCTCGCGCAGCTCATACCTTCAATCAGCAGCTGGACGGCCTGACCGTCATCGTTCAGCGGGGAGGCCGGAACGGTATCCGCTGGCAGCCCGTCCGGCGCGGGATCTGTTGCTGTCAGCGGTTCAGACTTTGGGTGGCTTTCACCGGTCTGCTGGCTGGCATGGTAACCGGCCTGTTCAATATCAGCGATCAGGTCTGCTGCCCGGGCGGTACCGGTCACCTGAGCCTGTTCCAGGGTGACTTCGGCAGCCGTCACATCACTGCGCTGTTCCAGCACCTCTTTGACTCGCCGGATGCAGTGACCGCAGGAAAGACCCTCCAGTTTCAGTTGTGTAGTATCAGACATAGTTTTTTCCTTCTATTACAGAACGTGGATCATCACGATATTAAAAGTCTAAACCTTCCGGTAAGGTAAAGGTCAACAGAAAAAGCACTCCCGGCCCTTGTTACTACGGAGAAGCCTGATGAACATCAGTGATATTGCACGTAAAACCGGGTTATCCGGTAAAGCGATACGGTTTTATGAAGAGAAGGGCATTATTACCCCTCCGGAGCGCTCGGCCAACGGCTATCGGCATTATGTCAGTCACCACATTGAAGAACTGACGTTATTGCGTCAGGCGCGGCAGGTCGGGTTCAGTCTGGAAGAGTGTCGCGAGCTGGTGGGTATGTTTAACGACCCGCAGCGTCACAGCGCGGAAATAAAAGCCAGAACGCTCAGAAAGGTACAGGAACTGGACAGGCAGATGGCAGAACTGCAACAGATGCGACAGCGGTTGCTCTCACTGGCAGAAAGCTGCCCCGGGGATGACGGGGCAGCCTGTCCGATTATCGATTCTCTGGCCGGGTGCTGTCATCAGACAGTGAACCCGAAGCCCGTCGATCAGTAAAGCAGGGAATAGAGCTGACGGCGGAATTTACCGGCTAACGCATCCCCGGTACCCAGCGCGGCCAGGATCTCCTGAAATGTTTTACGCAGTTCACCCCCGCCGGCGGCGAGGTCGCTTTTCAGAAAGCTGAACAGCAACTCCAGCGCTTCTTCGTTACGTCCGACCTGATGAAACTGTACGGCCAGTTTTGCGGCAAGAGCCGCATTAGCCGGGTCTGCGTCCAGCTCGCTCTGTAACTGCTGAATTTCCGGGGTATCAGCGGCCTGGCGCAGCAGATCGATTTGGGCGATCAGCCCCTGGTAACGGCTATCCTGATCCTGCAACGGAACGTGCTTCAGAACTTCTTCGGCCTCGTCACTGCGGTTCAGGGTGATCAGCGTTTCGGCCAGCAGGAAGCCCGTCTCACTGGATTGCTGGCTGAGCTGCCATGCGTCTTTCAGTAAAGGCAATGCTTCCAGCGGTTTCTCTTCAGCCAGTAATGCGGTGGCTTGCTGAAGCTTAATTTCATCTTCACGCGGCAGAACTTTTTGCAACAGTGCGCGGATGGCGTCTTCCGGTTGCGGGCCCTGGAAACCATCGACCGGCTGACCGTCCTTAAACAGATAGACGGTAGGGATAGCTCTCAGACCAAACTGTGAAGCGACCATCTGTTGCTCATCACAATCCAGTTTTGCCAGCACAAATTGTCCCTGATATTCGCCGGCCAGTTTTTCCAGCACGGGGGTCAGTTCCTGACAATGCTGGCTGCGGGCAGACCAGAAATAAAACAGCACCGGTACCTGCATTGACTGCTCAAGCACCTGCTGCAGATTAGATTCGTTAACGTCAGTGATCGGGGCTTGCTGTAACATAAGCTGTATTCCTTGGTCTGAAAATGGTTACCGTTATCCACAGGATATGGGGGATCTCTCCCTGAACTTCAACCGGTTATTTCTTTCTGGCGGAGTGATTGCTTAAAATCCGATCCAGTAATACCCCGGGTAACAGACGGCGTGCGACAGACATCACATGGGCGACGACGGTCACCGGATAACGCTGTTTCGGAAAACGACTCTCCAGTGCATGCCGTAATTTCGGCAGTACGGCTTCCGGCGGCAGGGTAAAGCGTGCCGCAATACCGGGATTAGTGACCGGTTTATCGGCGACACCCTGCACGACATTATCGCTGAAACCCGTTGAAATAGGGCCGGGTTCGATCAGACTGACCTGAATACCTTCAGGTTTCAGCTCCATACGCAGTGCATCAGACCAGGCCTCAAGGGCATATTTGCTGGCGGCATAGGCACCCCGGCCGGGGGTGGAGATCAACCCCATCACCGAACTGGTGTTGATAATACGGGCATTCCCGGCCGCTCTCAGGGCGGGTAACAGCAGCATCGTCAGCTGGTGAACCGCAAAGAAGTTGGCGGAAAACTGCTTTTCCATCTGCTGGCGGGACAGGGCAGGTAAGGCGCCATACACACCAAAGCCGGCATTATTGAACAGTCCGTGCAGCCTGCCATTACACAGCCTGATCACCTCACGGGCCGCGTTACTGACACTCTCCTCATCGTCCAGATCCAGCAGAATGCCGCAATATCCCAGTTGCTCCATGCGGCGCACATCGTCCGGTTTTCTGCAGGCGGCAATCACACGATAACCGCGGTTGAGTAAATCGCTGGCGGCAACCGCACCGATGCCGCTTGAGCAGCCGGTAATCAGAATATTTTTTTGCATAACATCACATCAGAAGGGGGAAAGGATGCGCCTCAGCCTCAGGCGCCCGGTCCGGTAAAGTATTACACACAAAACCGGCAGAGTACCAATTGCGGAGCAGACAGGGTGAGGGAAGATATGACCGCAGCGACCGGAGGCCGCCACGGTCAAAGGTTCAGAGTTTTTCGCAAGCCCAGTCGATGGCGGCGGCATATTCGGCCGGTAACCGGCAGGCCAGTGCCCGTAACTCCTGCTGCAGACGGAGAGTATGACTGTCGGTCAGGTTCAGGTGGCCCAGCTTACGGCCCGGACGAACCTCTTTGTCGTACCAGTGCAAATGGACCAGAGGATGTGACAGCCACTGTGTGTCCAGCGCGCAGCCTATCAGGTTAACCATCACCGACGGCGCGAAGACCACCGGTTCGGGCAGAGGCAGGCCGGTGATCGCCCGCAGATGCAACGCGAACTGACTGATCGAGGCACCGTTCTGCGTCCAGTGGCCGCTATTATGAACCCGCGGTGCCAGTTCATTAATTAACAGACCTTCAGGCGTAATAAAGCATTCCATCGCCATCACACCGACATAATCCAGTTCCTGCATAATCGCCGTCAGCATCGCTTCTGCCTGACGTTGCTGTGCGGCATCCGGCTCAGGCAGGGCAACGCTGCACAACAGGATGCCGTTATGGTGCAGGTTATGGGTCAGCGGATAAAAGACCAGGGTGCCATCGTGACCACGGGCACCCACCAGGGAAACCTCACCGGAAAAATCTATTCCCTGCTCCACGATACACTCGCCATAGCACTCTTCCGGCAGCGTCTGACAATCGCTCTCCCGCAGACGCCACTGTCCACGGCCATCATAGCCGCCGGTCCGGCGTTTCACGATGGCCAGGTCGCCAAGGCGTTTAAAGACGTCCGGCCACTGTGCCGCATCGCTCAGCAGTTGCCACGGGGCTGTGGCCAAGCCTAACTGATCGAGCAGTTGTTTCTGGGTCAGGCGATCGGCAAGGCGCGGAAAAATATCCCGGTTCACAAACGCCGGATGACTGGCCAGGGCCTGTGTCAGCGGGGTTTCCGGCCAGCGTTCGATTTCGGCGGTAATGACGCTCTCGCGGATAGGCAGGCTTTCCGGTTCAGCATCAATCCCGACAGGGTAGACGGCGATCCCCAGCGGCTCCCCCGCCTGGCGTAACATCCGTCCCAGTTGTCCGTTACCTAATACGCAAACCGGTTTCATGCCTCTGCCTCCCGCGGGTCCGGATGGTTCAGTACCGCTTCACTTTGCTGCGTCCGCCAGTCGGACAGACGTTGTGCCAGTCCGGCATCGTTGACGGCCAGGATTTGCGCGGCCAGCAGGGCAGCATTAGCGGCACCGGCTTTACCGATAGCCAGCGTCCCGACCGGGATCCCGCGAGGCATCTGCACGATAGAGTACAGGCTGTCGACACCGCTGAGCGCTGCGCTCTGTACCGGTACGCCCAGTACCGGCACCAGGGTTTTGGCAGCCAGCATCCCCGGCAGGTGAGCCGCGCCACCGGCGCCGGCAATAATCACATGAAAGCCCTGGTCCTGTGCATTCTCAGCAAAGCTGAACAGTTTGTCCGGGGTGCGGTGTGCAGACACCACTTCCACGTGGTGAGCAAGGTCCAGTTCGTTAAGAATTTCTGCAGCATACTGCATCGTAGCCCAGTCACTTTTAGAACCCATAATGATGGCGATACGGGCCGGGGCAGTATTCGACGACATGCGGTCAACTCCTGTGAGTAGATAAAAAACCTGAAGGCGGACAGGTAATACACCTTGAGAAGGGCGTGAGAATAGCATGAGTCGGGGCAGAGGAAAACGGTTGCGTCGCGACACAACCGGGCAAAATATCCTGATTTACCAGGGGAAAGCGATGAGGCTGACGCCGTCGGCATCCAGCTGGATCATGGAACCTTCCTGATGCCAGGCACCGAGGACGGCCCGCTCTGCGGGCTGCTGACCGACACTGAGACGATGAATGGCCGGACGATGGGTATGACCATGGATCAACAGGGAAGCCTGATAACGTTGCATCACGGCTTCGACGGCCTGTGGATTTACATCCATGATCTGCTGGCTTTTGGTCTGATTAGCCTGCTGACTGTCATTACGCAGTCTGACGGCGATTTTCTGACGTAGCCGCAACGGCAGCATCAGAAACAGGCGCTGTAGCCAGGGCTGGTGAACTTTCTCGCGAAACCGCAGGTAACCGGCATCATCGGTACAGAGGGTATCACCATGCATAATCAGGACGCGGTGACCATAGAGCTCCAGTAACTGCTCTTCGGGGAGTAACTGCATACCACAGCGGGCAGCGAACTTTTTCCCCAGTAAGAAATCGCGGTTACCATGGATAAACCAGATAGGGATCGTCAGGGCAGAGAGCGCCTCAGCGACCTGCTGGTGCAGCGGGTTCGGGTCATCATCCCCGATCCAGCTTTCGAACAGATCGCCCAGGATATACAGGGCTTCACATTCTGTGGCTTCACGCTGTAAAAAACGCAGAAAACCGGCAGTAATTGCCGGTTCCTGCTGACACAGATGCAAATCTGCAATAAAAAGTGTCCGCGACATTACTCGCTGATGGTCACTTTCTGAATGATGACGTCTTCTTTTGGTACGTCCTGATGCATACCGCTACGGCCGGTAGAAACCGCTTTGATTTTTTCGACCACATCCATACCTTCAACCACTTCAGCGAAGACACAGTAGCCCCAGCCCTGAACGCTTTCATCACGGAAGTTCAGGAAGTCATTATCTGCAACGTTGATGAAGAACTGTGCTGTCGCAGAGTGTGGTGCAGAGGTACGAGCCATCGCCAGCGTACCACGGGTGTTCTTCAGGCCATTGCTGGCTTCGTTACGGATTTCAGCGTTGGTGGATTTCTGCTTCATTCCTGGCTCAAAACCACCCCCCTGGATCATAAAGCCATTAATGACGCGATGGAAAATGGTGTTGTCATAAAAACCTTCACGGCAGTAGGTCAGAAAGTTTTCTACGGTAGCCGGGGCTTTATCATCGAAGGTTTTAATGACGATATCACCAAAATTAGTCTGGAAAGTGACCATAATTTCATCCTGTCATGGTTGTTGTGCAGTATTTCAGCCTTTTCTGTGACTCAGAAAGGGCATTTACGATGGCACCTTATACCATAAATTTGAGGTATGCGGCAGTAGGGGGTGCTTACCTCCGGTTACCGGACTTGCTTTACGTCGCAGTCCCGTGAAAAATACGGCACAATAACCCGAGTTATCGCACACGCAGAACAAACGCAGAAACGGAAGAGTTAAATGCTGAAAATTTATAACACTCAGAGCAGACAAAAAGAGGAATTTAAACCTATTCATGCCGGGAAAATTGGCATGTACGTGTGCGGTATTACCGTTTATGACCTGTGCCATATTGGCCATGGCCGTACATTCGTTGCCTTTGATGTGGTCTCCCGCTACTTACGTTATCTGGGATATGACCTGAAATACGTGAGAAATATCACGGATATTGATGACAAAATCATTAAACGTGCGAACGATAAAGGTGAAACTATCGGTGAACTGACGGACCGGATGATTGCCGAAATGCACCGTGATTTTGCTGCGCTGAATATCCTGCCGCCGGACGTTGAACCCCGCGCCACCCGCCATATTCCTGAAATTATCGGGCTGGTGGAAAAACTGCTGCAACGCGGACATGCGTATGTTGCCGGTAATGGCGATGTAATGTTTGATGTGATGAGCGACAGCCATTATGGCGAACTTTCCCGTCAGGACCTGCAACAGTTGCAGGCCGGTGCCCGCGTGGAAGTGGCGGATGTGAAGAAAAACCCGATGGACTTCGTGCTGTGGAAAATGTCGAAAGCCGATGAACCTGGCTGGGCATCTCCGTGGGGGCAGGGGCGTCCGGGCTGGCACATCGAATGTTCGGCCATGAACTGCAAACAACTGGGCGAACATTTTGATATCCACGGCGGGGGATCTGACCTGATGTTCCCGCACCACGAAAATGAAATTGCCCAGTCGACCTGTGCCCACGGCGGTGAATACGTTAATTACTGGATGCATTCCGGAATGGTGATGGTGGACCGCGAGAAGATGTCCAAATCACTGGGTAACTTTTTCACTGTGCGCGATGTTCTGGCCCATTATGATGCCGAAACGGTGCGTTATTTTCTGATGTCCGGACATTATCGCAGCCAGTTAAACTACGGCGAAGATAACCTGAAGCAGGCCCGTTCAGCGCTGGAACGTCTGTATACCGCATTACGTAACACCGACCCGTCGGCAGTACCGGCGGAAGGCGCTGAGTTTGAGCAGCGTTTCCGCGAGGCGATGGACGATGACTTTAACACGCCGGAAGCCTATTCGGTGCTGTTCGATATGGCGCGCGAAGTGAACCGGCTGAAGGCTGAAGACCCGGCTGCGGCGGATAGTGTGGCGGCGAAATTACGTCAGTTATCCGGTGTGCTGGGCTTATTACAGCAGGATCCGGAAGTGTTTCTGCAGAGCGCGGCCGGCAGCAATGATGATGAGGTTGCTGAAATCGAGGCACTGATTGTGATGCGTAAAGAAGCCCGTGAAACCAAAAACTGGGCTCAGGCAGATATTGCCCGTGACAAACTGAATGAGCTGGGGATCATCGTTGAAGATGGCCCGCAGGGAACAACCTGGCGACGTAAGTAAGAGACGGAGCCCGTAACAGGCTGAAAGAGTCTCAACACTGTTCATCAGGGTTTATTGCAGAAAGAAAGGGCGTCCCGCAGGACGCCCTTTTTATCGCTACCGGTTAAGCGGTGACGGTTATGCTCTGACCACCAAAAGTGACCGTCTGGCCGCTGACGATTTTGCAGCGCTTACGGGTTTCTACCTGACCGTCGACAGTTACCAGCCCCCCGGCGATAAAGGCTTTCGCCTGAGCGCCGCTTTCTGACCAGCCTTCCAGCTTTAACAGGTCACACAGTTCGACGTGAGGGAATTTCCCTAAAGAAAAAGTTGCCATTATTCTGCTGCTCCATCGTGATATTCTTCACAGGCCTGTAAAGTATTTTGAATAAGTGTTGCGACGGTCATCGGACCCACGCCACCGGGTACCGGGGTGATCCAGGCTGCACGTTCTGCGGCGACATCAAACTCCACATCACCCACCACACGGCCATCGTCCAGACGGTTGATGCCGACATCGATAACCACCGCACCGGGTTTGATCCACTCACCGGGAATAAATCCTGGTTTCCCGACCGCGACCACCAGCAGATCCGCATTTTCGACATGCTGACGCAGGTCACGGGTGAAACGGTGGGTAACCGTAGTGGTACACCCTCCCAGTAATAACTCCAGGCTCATCGGGCGACCGACAATATTGGAAGCACCAATCACGACAGCATTCAGACCGAAGGTATCAATATTGTAACGCTCCAGCAGCGTCATAATACCGCGCGGCGTACACGGGCGAAGCAGGGGAGCGCGCTGGCACAGGCGGCCCACGTTGTACGGATGGAAACCATCGACATCTTTATCAGCGGCGATCCGTTCCAGCACTTTAACATTATCAATGCCTTCCGGCAGCGGTAACTGGACCAGGATACCGTCGATCTCTGCATCGTCGTTCAGCTTATCAATCAGGGCCAGCAGCTCTTCTTCGCAGGTTGTGCCGGGTAAGTCGTAAGAGCGGGAGATAAAGCCCACTTCTTCACAGGCTTTACGTTTACTGCTGACATAGATTTGAGATGCCGGGTTTTCTCCGACCAATATTACCGCCAGTCCCGGGGCACGTTTACCCGCGGCAAGACGTTGTTTAACTTTTTCCGCAACTTCCAGCCGGACCTGCTGCGCAATCGTTTTACCATCAATAATCTGTGCTGACATCAGAGAAAAATCCACGGAGTTAAAATCTTAGGGTGAAGGCGCCTATTTTGTCAGAAGCGACGCGTGCTGTCAGGCAAAGAATGCCGGGCTTTGTTCAAACCTTCAGCAGTAAAACCGAAAGCGGCGTAAAAATATTGACTCAGGGGCGGGTGACCGTATAATTCCCCGCAAAGTCAGGGCGCCCTTAGCTCAGTTGGATAGAGCACCGGCCTTCTAAGCCGTAGGTCATAGGTTCGAATCCTATAGGGCGCGCCATTTACTTTCAATGACTTACGCAATTTTGAAGCCAGCCTGATTTCTTCCTTGTGTCGTATTTGTGTCGCTAACCCCCAAAATGCTATCAATTTGCCTCGCATGTCCGGTCAAATGGTTTGGTGCAAGGTGAGCATATCGCTGTACCATCTCAATGCTTTCCCAACCGCCCATTTCCTGTAATGCCGATAACGGAACTCCGGCCTGAATAAGCCAGCTTGCCCATGTATGCCTCAGGTCATGAAATCTGAAATCGGTGATCCCGGCACGGTTTAGCCCTATCCGCCATGCCGTGTTATCATCAGTTCGCATTTTCCTGACTGCAGGAGTTTTGGTGCCGTCAGGTCTGGTGCCAGCCTTAGTGTGAACAAACACCCACCTGGAGTGTTTTCCTATCTGCCCACGGAGAACCCTGCATGCAGTATCATTTAGCGCTACGCCAATAGCCTTGCCCGCTTTGGCGTTTTCAGGGTTTATCCAGGCAACCTTCCTTTGCATGTCAACCTGAGTCCATTCAAGATCAAGTATGTTTGACCGGCGCAGTCCAGTGGAAAGAGCAAAAGTTACCACGGGCCTGATACTGTCAGGCATGCAATCAATCAGTCTGTTGGCCTCGTCCTTCGTCAGCCAGCGAATCCTTTTGCTAACTGGTTTTTTTGTTTTTATGACCGGGGTGGTTTTAATCCATCCCCATTCATTCGCCGCAGCCCTGAGAAGTGATCGCATAAAAGACAGATAGTGACTTTTCGTTCCTGCGCTAACCCAACCCGTAGGCACGATGCCGCCGCCGGTGACCGGTGCGGGAATAGGGTGGTGTGGTTTAGTAGGTGAGGTTAGTGGCGTTTAAACTTCGCGGCGCGTTCGCGTTTATCGTCATCTTCACGGCATGCGGACTCGCAATAGTGGCCTTTGTCGATCGTGTCGTCACAGCTATAGCATTTGCCGGTGAATGGCTTCGGTCGTGGGCGGTTCGCCATCGCAATCTTCAGTTGTTGCTGCTCCAGTTCTGAGGCCTGGTCGAGTGGGTCGGCGTGGGCCATAGTGGCTTCCTTTAGGCAATAAAAAACCGCCTCGGTGGACGGTTAGTCGATTAGTCTCATATACCTTGGCCGAAGTCTTAATATAGCCTCTCTTAGTCTGCTGTTTCAGACTTAACTTCATGAATGAAAGGTTCATTATCTTCTTTAAAAATAATGCAATCGAAGCTCATTTTTCCTCCTTTGCATAAATCGGATCATTGCCTTTCGGCAACTTCATCGTTTCCTGCCGATGCACCAATAAATAGCTGCCTCGAACCGCGCCAAATAGTAGCTCACCATGAGGAAAATCAGCCTGAATTTTTTATGATTCATTTTCCAATTGATGCTTAACGGAGTGCAACATTCTACGTCGAATCAGACCACTCCCCGCTCTGATTGCCAGCCAGTAAACAACCATCTTACAATGAGAGGTCTTATCCGGGCAGTGAATGAACGTTTCGGTAATGAGTTCGGATTGGTTTCCATTGATTTGGTTAACTTGATATCGAAGCAACAGCTTAGCAGCGCCTGGCTGTGCGGGCTGTTGGTACGCTTCAACGCTAGAAATTTTTTCTAGCCCTAAATCTGCACGCCAGAATTCCCCTCGTAACCCATAACAAAGTTCTGAATCAGACTCGTGAAGAAGCGTGAATGTTTGCAGTCCAAATTCATTATCGTAGGTTTTAGATGCTCCGTTTTGTAATTTCTGCGGCAATTTTCGTATCGACATCAATCTACGAATGACCACGTCCTGCTCAAGATCGAATGTCTTAATAAGCGACATAATTTTTTCAGGATAGTTTGTTTTGATTAAAGTGCTGTGTTTTTCGTGAAACTGGAAATCAGGTAAATGAGGCGAGGCACCATTCCAATTGGTAAGCATTTTTTTTGACACAAAACCCAGAGAAATCATCGTCAACCTCAACTTGGGGTATTTATGCAGACCCTCTGCATGCTGTAAGTATCCACTAAGGTATTCAAATTATCAGATAATTACATCGCATGCCTAAAAGAAAAAAACCACCAATCGGACTGATCAATACCGATTATAGCCCTATGCTCGCGGGTTCACAGGTATGCCGATGCTGCATCGGGGTAATCGCGCCAGCTCAGCTGCTGGACGCCTTGTATACAATCGATTTATGATGCCTTGGCATTATGTTTCAGTGGGGTGGACTATTTCTGAGAGGGGAGTTGCCTGGTTACCGGAGAGAATGAGGATGAAGTATCCGGCGGGTATCATGCGGGTGGCTCTTTGAGGAATACAATCCAGTGCGTTTTATCCCCTTTACCAGTCCGCTGCCAGATGGTCGGCATCTGGTCCGTTTAATGAAAGCTGGGTCTGCCAGTATGTGAGTCTCTTCATCGCTACTCCAGGCCGCTGAGACGTTTGATTTCTTCCATATAGTAGTGCCGTACAAGCTCTCAGTGTCAGCATAGTTGTCACCCCTTCTGATAAATCAATCTGAGGGCATGGAGTTGTAAGTAGACCTGTTTTAGTTCCAGACACTTTTTGAGGTTTCTGTTTTTTCAGCCATCAACCGGTATTCTTCCGGCGTCAGATTATTCAGGGATTCATGAGGTCGTTCGCGGTTATATTCCGTCAGCCACCGATCTGTTTCTCCCGTACTTCATTCAGTGTTCTGAACAGATAAAAATTCAGCATTTCAGTCCTGTATGTCCTGTTAAATCGTTCAATAAAAGCATTCTGAGTGGGTTTCCCGGGCTGAATGAACTCCAGTTGTACATCATGCTCTTCAGCCCATTGGGCCAGTGTCAGTGAGATAAATTCCGGTCCGTTATCCATCCTCAGTTTCAGCGGATAGCCACGGTGAGCAACGATTCGGTCCAATACTCTGATGACCCGCTGAGCCGGAATATTCAGGTCAATCTCTATGGCCAGTGCCTCACGGTTAAAATCATCCACCACATTGAATGTCCGGAAACGTCTGCCACTGACCAGAGCATCGTGCATGAAATAAATCGACCAGCTCTGGTTTATTGCCTCTGGTGTCGCCAGCCGTGCCGGATTACGCACCGGCAAACGTTGCTTTCCTTTACGTCTGAAATTCAGTTTCAGCAGGCAGTAAATCCGGTGAACCCGCTTATGATTCCATACATGACCCTGCCGGCGAATGACCTGAAAAAGCTTCTTAAAACCGTATCGCGGATAGCGCTCAGCGAGTTCTGTGAGGGCTTCAATAACAGCGTCATTACGCCGTGTATCCGGTTTGTAGAAAAATACCGTCCTGCTCAGTGATAATGTCCTGCATGCCTGATGTGTGCTCATTGTAAACTGCGAAATCAGATAATGGGCGAGCTCACGCTTTATCACTGGTTTTAAAGCTTTTTTTCGATAACGTCTTTAAGGGCACGGCATTCCAGACTCAGATCAGCGAACATCTGTTTGAGACGTCGGTTCTCTTCTTCCAGGTCCTTGATTTTTCGGATATCAGAAGCTTCCATTCCGCCATATTTCGCTTTCCAGTTATAATAGCTGGCTTCAGAAATTGCAGTCTCGCGGCAGACATCTTTCACCGTTCGACCTGCTTCAACAGACTTCAGAACGGCGATAATCTGGTGTTCAGTAAATCGGGCTTTACGCATAGTGATCTCCTTCAGGAGACATATTCAGTATGTCGGAAGATCTCTAAAAGTGAATGGCTCTTTCTGCAGGGGTGCTTACACGTCTTTCTTATTTATATCCAATTCTTACTTTACCATCTGGTGTTAAAGTGTATTTATTCTTGTCAATATTTATATAGATTTTACTACCAAGGCTTCCTCTCACAACAATTGCTATACTGTTATAAACACATTTCTTTTGCTCGCCATTATTATCATCAAAGCAGGTATAGTCATCAATTGAACCGTCTCTGACTCCTTTGGGTAATTTCTCATAACCATCGAAATTCATGATAATAACTGTGAAGTTATCCGGGGGGTTGATAATATGATATTTATTCTGAAGTAATTCTTTGTTTTTCAACCACCAACTTAGTTTTCCTTTATTCGTCATTGGTAAATTCTCTACAAAAACCGTATTATTATCAACCCTGACTATTTTGGCTGGTCTTACAGCAATCAAAATGCAGTATGCTATTATTAAAAAAACTAAAATTGAACCAATCCTTTTATAGTTAAACATTGTTTTCCCCTGTTAATGTGATAGTAGCCTCGAAATTTGTGAAAAATGGCTTTTGAGAAAAATGTTTAGCTCTCTGTAGAACGAACCATATTCTAAAGAAAGCAATAGAGTTAAATTTAACTTTTAAGATATCTTCTTTGTCTAAGCCAAAATGGTCTTGTGCTCTGTATTTGATAACTGCAGTGTATTTATTGCCTTGGAAGGTCAGGCTTTCAATAGATATTTCTGTGCTGTTTATATCATGGACGGTAATTCCCATTCCATTGACGAAATCTTTCCATCTTGTGTATTTAGGTAAATGACTTTTAGATAACACAGTTGAAAAATTTTCTTTCGTCAGTTGGGATTTATTGAAATCAAATTGCCCGAGGGTATTTTTAATTATGGATAATGTGCTATCGGCAGCGTTGTCACTCAGAATGAGATTTCTGTAGGCATTGTTCATCGTCGGATGCTGATAATTTTTTCCATTACTGCGCTGCATATGATTGAAAAGGTCTATGATCAAGCCCTGGTATGGTCCCCGGAAAGAAAAGACATAGGACTGAGATCTCAGTTCATCGTATAACATCGCTATGGCTCTTTCTCGACTAACTGGCCGGAGGGAGTTAGTCGAGTGATGCTGATAGAAGGGACCAAAAGTAGTCCAGTCGATGAAAGTTGATACTTGCCCGAGATGATAATGCTTTTTCAGTGTATCAATATCCATATCTCCGCTTTGCATGTCATCGGCAGTCCTGTCATTGAATCTTTTTTTTGTGGTGAAGATGATTAGTTTTTTGTCGATTCCTTTCATTCAAAATCAATCCTTTTCAGTCAAATGATTACGTATTATACATTTCCTGTTTGTCAGGCAGACTAATAATTTTCTTAACATTTTCTATACTAAGAGTCATTCAGGCTCACATAAGCACTCAGTGATGAACCACAGTCATGGGAGTGGTCCCTCAGTTAAGGGAGCATATCCGGGGGCAGGTCACAAATTGGAAAAAATCAGGCGATTCCATTGCCCTGTTCGTTATGCCCTGTTGATTCGGGCATACACAGTATTTTGCAGACGCTTAATGCTGCGTGCCACGCCCTCAGTGTCAGCATAGTTGTCACCCCCTCTGATAAATCAATCTGAGGGCATGGAGTGACACATGAAACGTATTTCACCGGAACGTAAGGTTGCAACACTGGCAAAACTGTTACCGCCTTACAATATGACCGTGGCAGCCGTTGCACAGATGGAAGGAATATCCGAAGCTACCCTGTATAACTGGCGTAATCAGGCTAAATCAGAGGGGAAACCGGTGCCTGGTGCAGAAAAGAACAGTGAACAATGGTCGTCAGAAGCACGCTTTGCCGCAATAGTCGAAACTGCCACGCTTTCTGAAGCTGAAGTAGCAGAATACTGCCGTAAAAAAGGACTCTATCCGGAACAGCTGGTTCAGTGGCGGCAGGGATTTTTACAGACGGAGAATCCTGGTGATAAAGCGGCGCTGAAACAAAGCCTGAAAGAAAATAAACAGCTGAAGAAAGAACTGCTCCGCAAGGAAAAAGCCCTGGCGGAGGCGGCACCCATACTGGTGTTGCGAAAAAAGCTCACGGATTACTACGGGGAAACAGACGCGGACGACTGACCCCTGAAAGCGAACGACAGCAGTTTATTCTGTGGATAAATGAAGCGGTAACGTCGGGTGCACGACGGGCCATTGCCTGCCGGGAAGTCAGCATCAGTCTGCGTACCTGGCGACGATGGATGAAGAATCCGCGTGACGGCAGACCTGAAGCCCTCAGGCCGGTACCGTTTAACCGGCTATCTTCTGAGGAAGAAAACCGGATACGGGATGTCTGCCATCAGCCGGAATATGCCAGCCTGCCACCGTCACAAATCGTGCCACGGCTGGCGGATAAAGGTATTTACCTGGCAAGTGAATCCACGTTTTACCGGATACTGCGACGCAGTGGTGAAGTACACCGCAGGGGGCGTCAGGGGCGGCAACAGAAGGTCACTGTCCCGACAACTTATACGGCTACCGGCCCCTGTCAGGTCTGGTCATGGGACATCACCTGGTTACCGTCGGTGGTACGTGGACGCTGGTATTACCTGTATATTATAACTGACCTGTACAGCCGGAAAATCACCGGTTATGAAGTGCATGAGACAGAAAGCGGTGAACAGGCTGCTGCCTTAATGCAACGCAGTGTCATGCGTGAAGGCTGCTGGCGGCATCCGCTGGTCCTGCACGCAGATAACGGCGCAGCCATGAAATCACAGACGCTGCAGATGAAACTGCACGAACTGAATATCACGCCGTCTCACAGCCGTCCGCGGGTCAGTAACGATAATGCGTATGCAGAGTCACTGTTCCGGACGCTGAAGTATGTGCCGCAGTGGCCGTCATCGGGGTTCAGAACGCTGTCGGATGCCCGCCAGTGGGTGGATAAATTTACCCGGTGGTATAACGAAACGCACCGTCACAGCGGAATACGCTATGTGACTCCGTCAGAGCGGCATCGCGGAGAAGACAGAGCTTTGCTGAAACAACGGGATAAACTGTACCGGAGCGCGAGACAGGCCCATCCTGAAAGGTGGTCTGGCAGAACGAGAAACTGGCAGCCGGAAGGTCCGGTAACGTTAAATCCGGACCGGGAAAAACAGGCGGCTTAAATTAACTGGGGGTGACAACTACCTTGACACTTACCGCACGCGAGCAACCCTCAGCGTATTACCGGTTCGGTAACAGCTCAACTCGCTTATTCCGGATCGGCTGCTTCCGCGGGCTTTTTCTGCGCGAATGATTTCACCCCCGGCAGCGCGGAGAATTTGTATCCGCAGGGTCAGGCTCTGGTCAATGGTTGAAACGCGGGCATAGCCGTAAAGTACCATAATAATGAGGACTGTCTTATCGGATTGACTGTTTTTGGTCTGCCTAATAAAAACACAAGTGTATACAAAAAGAGCATGATGCTATATAAAAGCCATCCATATTTTAAGCTCTGCGGTGAATACATGTACCCAAAAAATGCACATTACATTTGGATTGGAAATAAGCCCCTGCCACAATATGCAATAAGTAACATTATACATTTTAAAGCAAACAACCCACATTACACGGTCTATCTTTGGACGACCAATCCACACAGAATGGTCAATAACATAATAAATTCTGGATATAGCTCACAATTTATGAATCTTATAAACTGTCGTGATTTGCCCGAAATGACAGGATATATTAGATCTGCTGTTGAAAGAGAAATGTCTGATAGTCCTTATCATAATTACGCAGCTGCCTCTGATATTTTACGCCTGGTTGTTTTAGAGAAGTTTGGCGGTATTTATATGGATGTGGATGTTATGGTATCAGGTAGTCTTGGTTTGATATCTCCTGAACGAGTAAGCAGCACGGGAACGTCTGACATATTAATACATCAGGAGGTGTTGAGTAATCAGACACGCTTATCCAATGCAGTAATTGTCAGCCAGCCCCGCACCAACACTCTGAAAAAAATGATTAATTATGCAGTGACTCCTTATGCGAAAAATCATCTCTATGAGATGGGGTTTGGCCGCACTGCAGGTAAAGATTTATTAAGGAAAGCATTAAAAGATTTGAAGGATATTCCATTGAGGGAAATCATGTGGGTAGGAAAGAGAGCGGTACCTTCTCTTCGCCATCAAATAACCATATATCTTACGGGGCCGGGGTTAATGGATGCATACCTTCAATCCAGTGGATTAAGTCAACGGTTCCAGACAACAAAAATACTAAATGAACCCGCTCGATTTGGACAACGGGAAGACGATTTCCCGGGAACCTGGAAGCGGGGGATGAACGGTAAAGGTGAGTGGGTAGTCCCGGCCAGAAAATTTAACAGTACAATTTAACCTGTATTCCCGCCTCCCCTCTGGCTGGTATACAAGGAAATCTGGCATGGTCCATAAAAACTTATATTTCGTGCCCGCAAAATGCGGGCAAATTCCATCGTTGCCTGACATAATTCATTCCGCTTAATGAGCGTTGAAGCCCGGAGGGGAACACCACAGACTCACATTAAGGGGGCCGGTGTCGGAATATCCAGTCTGTAATTTTAAGGGACTGAGTTGATGGTGGTCAAAACCAGGAAAGTCGCTCAACATCAGGGTGCTGACACAACCATGTTAGTTGCAATTATTGTGAGTCCGGGATAATGGATTGCGAGGGGAATGATTCAGGGACGGAAAGATAGTGCGTGACCGAACCATATCGGCATAAAACCGGACGAATGATAAGACCGGCGCGATGCCCCGGTAAGTATTTATGGGAAAAATTCATGCAGAATTTTTTCTTCACCCAGCGTGAATATTAAAAAATCACTCTCTTTGAAGGTGTTTTCTTTGATCAGTTGTTGTTTCACTGTGCTGAATTTTTTTGTGTCGGTGAAGAAGAGTGCTGTGACATAATCTGAATCAATCAAATTCTGTTGTTCAGAAAGCTGTACAACCTCCTGGTAGCAATCCCTTTCCTTGTCTCCTGTTCTTTGTCTTAACATACATTCTGTCAGTAAATAGGTTCGGACAGGTTTTTTACTATAGAGTTCTCTAAGAAATTCAATGCCTTCTTTATAGTAATTTTCTCCTATCAGACTATTTGTGTACATTAACAGGATTGCGGTGTTTTCAGGGTTACTTTTTCGGATTGAGTTAATTTTTGAAAGGATTTCATTACGCTGGCCGGGGGCCGACACCGCTAACCTTTCAACTAAAAACGCCACCTCGTTTACAGGGTTTTCTTTAATGGAAACAGGTTCCTGATAAGAATTTGCATGGCCTGACAGAAAGAAAAAAAGTGTCACTGTCCGGAGGAGGAATAATATTTTTTTCATATTAAAAATGCCTGAATTTATTCAGTGAGATATAGTGTGTTGCTTTATTAGGGGCGGGGGCAGTGAGCCCGTATACCCTGTATTTAAAACGTATCCGTTTTCTATTTTTAAAACTGGCTGGATGTTTTTTACTTGTTTTTAAAGTAAAGCGGGCTCCCCCGATAAGAATTTCATCCTGTGTGAGAGCAAAACATCTCTCTCTGGCATCCAAAACGTATTTTTTATTATCGATATTACTTTCAACGGTGCACCAGGGTTTAATCACACCTGAACCATAAGCTCTGGCTGCATTACATAACATCGATGCAGATAAAAATAGAACTTTCCCTTCTTTACTATCGTTTTCAGTGACATTCAGAAGCAATGTATAAGATGCATGTAAAGCACCGACCCCTTCCAGGGCCGGATAGCCAGGTGTCGTGAACCTGAACGATTTTGTTGCCAATTTATCCTCCCTGATAAAATTAACAAACCCGGCGCCATTCCCGGAACAGTTATCTTCTGCAATGCCAGGGCCTGTCTTTATGAATTTATGTGAATGTGCTGTTCATGTAAACACAAAATTATTAATGTATTTTTGTTATTACTTTCAATGTCTTAATTGTTTTTTCCCCGGAGTTCGTACCGGTCGCAGTGTTTGGTCTGGATCCGTTAAATTCATTAATATGTCTCCGGCATATTCCAATATTCCTGATACTCAAACTCCATAATACCCCTGTTTCGTCATCATCCATTGATACATAAACCGGGCAGGAGGAATACAACGTTCGTCTTATGGACGTTAAAGCAGTATTAAGGCATATCCATACAAAAATCAGGAGGTATCAGCGTATTAGAACCGACCGTTTCCCTGAGTCGTCCAAGCTTAATGCGGACTGTTTTTGACATTTGATCCGGATTGTCGTCCCTCAGACCCGGAATCACGTTATATCTGTGCGGGCCGTCAGGCCGGAGCGATAAGTGAGGGGACAGCGAGGACCTGCGCCAGGCGAGGATTGTTAAGGCCCGCGCCTTCGGGCCTTAACCCGGCCGCCGCCACGCGGCAACTGAAACTACTGCACGTATGACGGGCGGAACCTGCTCAGAGCGGATACACGGGAACCGAAGAATTTGTTTGTGTCAGTACGGTGAATATTCCGTTCGCTTTGTGGTAAGGCATGCTGCCCGGGCCACGCAGCGGGCGACCGGGCAAAGGGCGCATGGCCGCGCCCTCTGCACTCCCTGCCTTGCGACAAACCTGCCCGCCGCTGCGCGGTACCTTCACTCACTCATATGTCCTTTACGGACCGGTCATGATTCGCTCCTGCTCAGCATGACCTCTCGCCGCGTCCATGCGGCTCGTCCTGGCCACATTCACTCGCTCAGCGGTGCGATGTCGCCTTGCCAACGATGCAAGCATCAGATAAGAAGATATTTTCCGTATTTTAAAAGACTAAACACGAGGATCACTGCCCGGAGAGCAGGTTTTGGGGCGCTATCCGCAGTGCCGAACGCAGAGTGACGGCCAGGCTGAGCCGGCAGGGATGCCGGCGAAAGAACGGTTGAGCCAGGACGGCGAATCCGGGCGGGCCGTCAGGCCGGAGCGATAAGTGAGGGGACAGCGAGGACCTGCGCCAGACGGGGATTGTTAAGGCCCGCGCCTTCGGGCCTTAACCCGGCCGCCGCCATGCGGCAACTGAAACTACTGTACGCATGACGGGCAGAACCTGCTCAGAGCGGATACACGGGGAAACCGGATGCGTTTTTTATTATCAGTACGGTGAGTATTCCGTTCGCTTTATTTTCGGGCATGCTGCCCGGGCCCCACTGCGGGCGACCGGGCAAAGGGCGCATGGCCGCGCCCTCTGCACTCCCGGCCTTGCGACAAGCCTGCCCGCCGCTACGCGGTACCTTCACTCATTCATGTGTCCTTTACGGACCGGTCATGATTCGCTCCTGCTCAGCATGACCTCTCGCCGCGTCCCTGCGGCTCGTCCTGGACACATTCATTCGCTCAGCGGTGCGATGTCGCCCGACCACCGGTGCAAACATCCGCGGAAAAGCGGATTGTGGTTTTGTATTAAAACCGAAAGACAGTGGCGATGCCCGGAGAGCAGGTTTTGGGGCGCTATCCGCAGCGCCGAACGCAGAGTGACGGCCAGGCAGAGCCGGCAGGGATGCCGGCGAAAGAACGGTTGAGCCAGGACGGCGAATCCGGGCGGGCCGTCAGGCCGGAGCGATAAGTGAGGGGGCAGCGAGGACCTGCGCCAGGCGGGGATTGTTAAGGCCCGCGCCTTCGGGCCTTAACCCGGCCGCCGCCATGCGGCAACTGAAACTACTGCACGTATGACGGGCGGAACCGGCTCAGAGCAGATATGCGGGAAAACGGATAATTTTTTTGTGTCAGTATAGTGAATATGCCGTTCGCTTTATAATAAGGCTTGCTGCCTGTAATCCGCCGCGGGCGACCGGACAAAGGGCGCCAGGCCGCGCCCTCTGCACCCCCGGCCTTGCGACAGGCCTGCCCGCCGCTGCGCGGTACCTTCACTCATTCATGTGTCCTTTACGGACCGGTCATGATTCGCTCCTGCTCAGCATGACCTCTCGCTCAGCGGTGCGATGTCGCCCGACCAACGGTGCAGACATCCGCGGAAAAGCGGATTGTGGTTTTGTTTTAAAACCGAAAAACAGTAGCGATGCCCGGGTGGAAGGTTTTGGGGCGCTATTCGCAGCGCCGAACCTGACATTACGGCCAGCCCCTGACACTGAAGGGGGACCTTCCGCCAGACAACACCACGCTTGTCCGGGAAAATCAATATCACGCTGACAGATGTGAGAGTAGCCTGCCGACGGTACAGGGATATCTTATCGCGGGTTATTTGAATGCAATAAACCGTGTTTTTAAACTTCTGAAAAATTGATAGGCTAAGATTCAACTCATAACAGGAAGTGCGTGATATGTCTTTTATTATCAGAGGATTAAACGGAAGGGCTTTCAGTCATCTTTATGGTCTGCCGGACGATGAGCTAAGAAAGAAAGGCGCTATCAGGATCCATGTTGATGAATATCCATGCTACCCGGACCGGATCACGTTAAGAGATATCCCCACCGGAGAAACAGGGATCCTGTTAAACCATACTTATCTTGATACGGATTCTCCCTATCGTGGCTCACATGCTATTTTTATATGGGAGGGGCAGTCAGAGGAAGGTGTCTTCAGAGACACGATTCCGGAAGTTATGCAAAAAAGAATGATTTCTCTTCGAGGTTTTGATCACCGGGATATGCTTATTGAGGCGACGATAGCTCAGCCAGGAGAAGTGAAGGAGCATATTCTTTCGCTTTTTAAAAACGATAAGGTTGATTTTATTCTTGCCCACAATGCCAGACAGGGATGCTTTTCTTGCCGGGTAGAACGGGGTTAGACATTTTCAAATTAAGCGGGCCATTATTGAGTCTTTTTCGGTATCTGTTTTCCGCTTCCTTTGCTGCACCACCCATAGGAATATTCCCTGCAGCCGGTCTCAGTCGATACTGGTGTCCGGCAGCAGCTCGTCTAAGGATCGAACCGGCCCCGGGGTACTATGGCGGCTTCGGTGACAATCCCAGGACATGGCATCTTCTGTGCAATAGTCTCCCAGGCATTCCAGCGCCAGGTCTTCCTCAATCAGACCGATCGGTACCCAGATATAAGGAACATCGCGCAGGGCATTAGGCACGGTCGAGCCACATGACGCACAAAAATCGTTACGGTAACCGGTTGTTTTTTGCCAGGTTGCGATCCTTTGCTGGCCGTCTTCCCAGGCAAACTCCGTCGCAGGAATGAATGTCGCCAGATTGTGACCCACTCCGGTCTGTTTACGGCATAACGAACAATGACAACGATAAAATTTTTCGGGTACTTGTTGCAGGGTGAAGCGTATCGCGCCACAAAGGCAGGATCCTTTAACCATCATTTCCGCCTGTACATTTTATTTTATAAAGGGTGTATCACATTGTGCAGAAAATGGATATCCGCAATCCGTTGCCGGACGTTGTGCGGGGCGCTTTATCCTGAGGCAGCGTCATGGGGTGAATGCTGTTTTCCGGATGAATTCGGGGTATTCTCCGTTAACCCTGACTGAGAGCACCGGACTGACCGGAAAATGCGTGGCTCCGTAATATTTATCAGGAACCCGGTCCACAGCAGTCAAATCCACACACTGAAAATATCTTATATTAATTGCCATTTCGCTAGCGGAATCAATAAACAGTAAATATATTTAATGTATAAGTGGTGTTGCATTATTTGAAGAGAGGCAGTGATTCGCATGGTCTCTATGCTGGTTGTTTTATGAGTGAGGACGAGGAGCAGTCACCGGAAACCCGTTTCAGGGTTTATCATCGGGAGCAGGAAGTGCGACGTGCCTGCACTTTTCTCCCCGGTACTTCTGTGGAATAAGGACAAGCGTATGTTGGAAATCAAAAGTAATCGTCAGGTTATCCTTCGCACGACGTTGCTCGGGGGATTTATCAGTTCATTAGTGAAATGGGGTTCCGAGGTGAATATGCCTCCCCGGGTCGCCGGGGAAATCTCGCCCCCGGCCGCAAACATTGATAGCTGGTTAGGCTGGGCCGGAATCAACTCGCATTCGCTGGATTATATTTATCAGGGCACCATGGTGTCGGGTGCGGTGACGCTGTATCACTGGTTGTTCAGTTTTATTTTTGCTTTTGTCTACGTTGCTCTTTCGGCCCTGTCCCCGAAAATTCGCCTGTGGTATGGCGCGCTCTACGGTATTGTGATCACGGTTGTGATGCACGGTTTTCTCATCCCGCTGCTCGGTTTTCGTTACCCGGTGTACGCCTCCGGTGCAAAAGGGTGGTTATGGAATCTGAATGGCTATGAGTTATGGAGTGAACTTCTCGGTCACATTTACTGGGCCGTTTCCATTGAGCTGTGTCTGATTGTTGTGCTGGCTCAGTTATCCCGGCCTTTAAAAGGGAACTGGGTAAAATAATTGTTCCTGACCGTTATTTGAAATTCTGAATATCAGCGATGTCAAACAGAGTATCTGTACCCCTGTAAACTCCGGACAAAAAAACGTGCGGAAATTATCCGGGGTCAGATCTCTCAGACAGTTTTCTTTTTTGTTTTTCGGTAAAACAGTCAATGAGCGGATTTATTCTGTTTATCTGCCAGGATTACATCATCACTGATGGCGCTACCACGTCTGTGGCCTGAACAACAGGTGAGCTGAACGAAAAAGGAGAACGGCAGTATGATTAACCGGAATGCATTATTTCTTAATACCATCCTTCTGGGGGGAACAACGGCACAAAAGTTACAAGCAGTGGCCGACGCTGGTTTTGCGGAAGCAGAGTTGTGGCAGCAGGATGTTCAGGAGACCGGGGGAGATACCGCCGGGATCCGTCAACATCTCAGTTCACTGGACATCACCCTGACGGATTATCAGGTTCTGCTGGATTTTGACGGAGCCGCAGACGTGCACCGGGAAATTAAACGCCAGCAGGCACTGGAGATACTGGACACCGCAGTGAAAGTCGGTGCCGGGACGGTACTGGTACCGGCGAATACCGAACGCGGATGCGTGCAGGATAAGATAGTCAGTGACCTGCAATGGCTGACCGCCCAGGCTGTCGAGCGGGATCTGCGTATAGCCTATGAGGCAATGTGCTGGAGCACCTGTGTCAATACCACGCCTGCCGCGCTGGAGATTATTAATGAGGTCGACTCCCCGGCGCTGGGATTAGTGATTGATGCTTTCCATATTTTTGCACTGCGGCGTACGGTAGCGGACCTGGCAGATGTTCCGGCAGATAAAATATTTCTGGTACAGCTATCGGATGTCAGAGAAATACCGGACAAACAGCAACTGATTGATATTGCAAGACATCAGCGCTTGCTGCCCGGGGACGGAGTCTTTCCGTTACAGCAACTGCTTTCCTGTCTGCGGGAAAAACAGTACCAGGGTCCGCTGGGGCTGGAAGTGTTTAATGACGAACTAAAAAAACAGCCACCGGCAGATGCTGCCCGGCAGGCAATGGCCGCCTTGCGCCGTCTGATTGTCTGAAGATCGTCCCCGTATTTTCCGGGCAAGCCTGATCCGTGTTAAAACGGTCAGCAACATGTGCTGAAATCAGCGCGTTATACTGACCAAAATGAATACCGGAAAAGGGGCCTGCCATGTGGATACAGAAAGAAATCAGACTAAAGCCGCGCCAGCGCGGTTTTCATCTGATCACTCATGATATCGAAAATGCATTGAACGATATTCGCTGGCCAGCGGTCGGTCTGTTGCATCTGTTTATTAAACATACGTCGGCATCGCTGACCATTAATGAAAATGCGGATCCTACCGTCCGGGGCGATTTTGAACGTTATTTCAATCATGCCGTTCCGGAAAATGCACCATTTTATCAGCACACGTATGAGGGCAGCGATGATATGCCAGCCCACCTGAAAAGCAGCTTACTGGGGGCAGAACTGACGGTCCCGGTGTCCGGAGGGTATCTGAATCTGGGGACCTGGCAAGGCATCTATTTATGTGAACATCGTGATCATGGTGGCAGCCGGACACTGGTGCTGACATTACAGGGATCAGATGACTGATCTCCCGGAGGAGTGCAGTCATCATTAGCTCTTCTGCGGGTCAATGCCATTGAGGGTGCAGGAGTCATGCCTGTGCGCCGTGGCAGATAACCGTCAGGAAAATCAGAGAACGGAGGGGTGAGTAACCCTCCAAAGAGTAAGCCGGTGGGGAGAAAGCAGGACGGGGACAGCAGAAAGTGACTTATCCCCGGTAATAGCTTAATGATCTGCCGGGGCAGGATGCATTGGTTTTTCAGGCAGAGGTAACACCTCAACTTTGACCTGATACTTCCCGGCAGCGGTCTGAGGCACCTGAGCGACCAGGTTTTTCAGGGTTTCTGCCGGGGTGGTGGTAGTTTCTGTCGCTGCATACAGTGGCATCGGACGCGGTGGCATCATGCCATGCTTATGCGGGCCGAAGCCTTCCGGGTGATGATCTGCCTGTGTTTGCGGAGCGGCACAGGCCAGCGCAGAAACCAGTAGCAGGGGGGCTGAAAGATAAATCGCAATCTGTTTCATAATCAACTCCTGAGAAGAAATTCACAGACAGCATCGTGAATTATTCCCGGTGTCACAATCACTTTTGCGGGATGTTTACGCAATTTTCATTATCCAGACAGTTATTGCTGAAACAGGGACTTCTGACACACTCAGAGACAGAAATACCATAAACGGGCCGGAACTTTGCACGGCTTCAGCGTTATCCTGCTGACTTATCCTTCACTTGCCCGCCGTCTTCGGAGTTGATATATAAAGAGACTGACTACACAGGCCGATAACTCTCCCGGCCGGGATGCCATGACAGGTACTATTTTGAAAAAGCACACACTGTTACGCAGCGGATTTCCCCTGACGGCCCTGCTCCTTTCGCTCGCTTTTCTTTCCCCGGCCTTGTCGGCGAAGACTGTGACCGATGATGCCGGCAACCGGGTTGAGGTACCTGACATCGCCAACCGTATTGCGGATGGCTGGTTCGCGCATCACTCCTTACTGATGACGCTGGGGGCCGGTGATCGCATTGTCGCGACGGTGAATCATCCCCGGGATCGCCCCTGGATGTTTAAAATACAGCCGTCACTGAATCAGGCATTACAGACGCCCGGGCATGAGTTTTCCAGTGAGGCGCTGGTTCTGCGTCATGTTGATGTGATCTTTGTAGCTAAGAATGATCCTGCAGCAAACAGCTATCGGCAGGCCGGTATTCCGGTCGTCATGATGGGATTTACCGATTTTCCATCGATGGAGCGTTCACTGCTGACGACAGCTGAAGTGGTCGGCACGCCGCAGGCTCTTCAAAGAGCGGAGGAATATAACCGCTATCTTAACCGGCAGATCGCGGTGGTCCGTGATAAAACCCGAACGCTGACTCCGCAGCAGCGTCCGACAGTATTGCATATTCAGTCTCTGCACCCGTTAAAAGTGGATGGCAGGAATACGCTGATTAATACCTGGATCACGCTGGCCGGTGGACGTAATGTCGCCGAAAGTGTCGATGGGAATATGAAAGAGATCACCCCGGAAGAGGTGCTGGCATGGCAACCGGATTATATTATTCTGGATGCCGGTGCTGGCACCCTTGCACAATCACCTTACCGGGGTCTGTTCAGTCAGTTGCGGGCGGTGAAACTGAACCACGTCGTCCGTAATCCTTCCGGTGTCTTCCCCTGGGATCGTTACGGGACGGAGGTTGCCCTGCAGATCCCATGGGCAGCGAGATTGTTCCATCCGGATCTGTTTCCTGACATCAATATGGTCCGTCAGACCCGGGATTTCTACCGGCAGTTCTTTGATTACCCACTGACGGAGTCGCAGGCGAAACGTATCCTGGATGCTCAGCCTCCGGGCTGAGGGGCGAATGCCCCTTTCGTGAGAGGCAGTGGATGATCACGACCCGACGTTCGTCCAGCGGGTCGCTTTCATGTCTATCACAAACCGGTATTTAATCTCCCCTGCCAGCATCCGGCGAAAAGCCTCTTCTATCGCTTCACCGGCGATAACTTCTACCTCTGCGGTGATCCCATGCTGGCCACAAAATGCCAGCATGTCGCGGGTTTCGGCAATGCTGCCAATCGAGGTACCGGAAATACTTAACCGGCGGAAAACCATCGGGGTGACCTCAGGCCCGGGATGCGGTGCGTCCGGGATCCCCACCAGAACCAGGTGACCGTTGGTTTTCAGCGTCCGTAGATAAGGGTCGAGAGAATGGGGCGCAGCCACGCAGTCCAGGATTAGATCCAGCCGGTGCGCGCAATCGGCCATTTGTTGCGGATCGCAGGAAATGACAACATGCCGGGCACCGAGGCGTCGTGCATCTTCGCCTTTCTCCGGTGAGGTGGTGAATAGTGTCACCTCAGCGCCCATGGCACTGGCGAGTTTGATCGCCATATGCCCGAGTCCACCCAGCCCGACAACGCCGACATGTTGTCCGGGTTGCAGATTGAAATGTTTCAGAGGCGACCAGACGGTAACCCCGGCGCAAAGCAGGGGAGCCACGGCATGAAGTGGCAGGTTCTCCGGAACGGACACAACAAAATGCTGATCAACAATGATCTGTTCAGCATATCCGCCACGGGTAAGTTCCCCGGTATGGCGATCTATGCCGTTATAGGTCGGAGTAAACCCCTGTTCACAATATTGTTCTTCCTGCTGATCACAGAAATGGCAGTGCCCGCAGGCATCCACCATAACCCCCACACCGACGATATCACCAGGCTGGTGGCAGGTTACTTCGGAGCCTGTTTCCAGCACCCGGCCGACAATTTCATGTCCCGGCACCAGCGGATAATGACTGGATCCCCACTCATTCCTGGCCATGTGTAAATCTGAATGGCAAACACCGCAGTAAAGAATATCAATACGGATATCGCCTTTCTGCAGAGGACGTAGTGAAGAGGTTCCGTACACCAGAGGGGCTTGCGGGTTTTGGGCGATAATAGCGTTTATTTGCATAACAGACCTTGTGTCTGGCTCTGACAGGCAGAGCTTTAACTGAAAACAGGAGGTAAACTATAAACAGAAGGATCCTTTATGGATAGCAGTTACCAAATGGTGACCATAAAAGCGGGGGAGAGTGCGAATGCCGGATTGGGTAGACGGAAAGGTGTATTTTTATGCAGATTCAGGGCCGCGCCGGCTGATGGATCTGTTTTCTGTAAAATGGAGCAGTATGGTTCTGCACGCACTCTGGCACTGGCCGGAGGGGCGCGCCCGACCAGGTGAGCTGCAGCGCAGCCTGCAGGGCATTTCGAAAAAAATGTTATTGCAGACGCTGAAGGAACTGGAAATACGTGGATTGATCCATCGCCGGGTTTTTCAGGTGATCCCGCCAAAAGTAGAGTATTCACTGACCCCGTTAGGGAAAACCCTCGCCGGGCCGATCGAGCAACTTTATCAGTGGGGACTGGAACATCGGCAGGCACTGGATGAGATGTCAGAAAATTTGCGACAACATACTGACGTCCACGCAGCGGATAAGCGGTGAGTAACCAGGTCAGAATAAACGACTGACTGCCCGTCAGTGACGGGCAGTCAGGGGATCAGTATGACCAATAAATGCTGGTCCGGGCTGGATCAGCGGCGGGAAAGGCTGTATTTACCGGCACCCAGCAGCATGATGAACAGACCACCGAAGAAGTACAGAGCCTCGGTTTCCAATGCCCAGGCACCGACATCTGTCGTTTTGAAGAAATTCGCACCGGCGACCAGAACCACGGCAAAGACCAGGTTAATGGCATAAACCAGGCCAGCCAGACGGGTCCAGACACCCAGGATGATCAGCACCGGAGCAATCACTTCACCGATATACGCACCGTAGGCGACAAAGCCGGGTAAGCCGTGAGCTGCCAGCATCGGTTTAATCCAGTCGACCCCATGTTCCAGTTTAAACACACCGTGAAACAGCATCAGGAAACCAAAAACCAGTCGCAGCAGTAATTTAGCAAAATCAGGATGGTTAACCGCGTTGTCGAAACTATTAATTAATTTATTCATAAGCCCCCCTAAAAAAAAGATAAATTACTCGAAATACTGTTAAAACATCACCTGGTTTTTTTGAAAGACAGCATCAAAAAATTAGAGTAACCGCCTTGCACCAGCAGGCGACTGTGCCGGTAGTGTCAGAGTGATGGGTGTCAGACATTACGCTCAGGTTGTACTCTAAACACCGGCCCCGGCGCTGTATACGGTTCAGAAAATGAAAAGAGCTGCAGTGCAGGAAGGGTGAGTGACAGATTTTTTCGCGTAGAAAAACAAAGAACGTTTATCATTAAGCTAAACTGAAGAACAGAGCCTGAATGACGTATCGGGCTGAACATTCCGCCTGTCCGGGGTTATACCTGTGCAGGGGATCATTCTCTGAACATAAGGAATGTGTTGTGATGCTGAAAACAGCATTGTTATTTATCTTCACTGCCATCGCTGAAATTGTGGGCTGCTATTTACCTTATCTGGTTCTGCGTGAGCATAAAAGTCACTGGTTACTGGTTCCTGGTGCTCTTAGTCTGGTGATTTTTGCCTGGTTACTTACTTTCCATCCGGCCGCTGCCGGGCGGACATATGCAGCTTATGGCGGGGTGTATATTTGTGTTGCTCTGGCCTGGCTGAGGGTCATTGAAGGCATCGCATTAACCCGCTGGGATATTACCGGTGCGTGTGTGGCGCTGGCGGGCATGATCATTATTGTCTGCCAGCCCTCCTGAACCATTACTGACTCATTTTCACCGGGCGGGTAACGCCCGGTCGTCCGGTGAGCAAAGCGTCTCCTGCCGGACATCACCTGTATCGGAGAGCCTCTATGCAGTCAATTGAATCAGTCTGCGGCTTGTCACGACTGACGTCTGTTATCGGAGATCCGATAGCCCGGGTCCGTTCCCCGGGCCTGGTTAACCGGATGCTGGTAGAGCAGCAGCGGGAAAATGTGCTGATGATCCCTATGCACGTCGCCTCTCTTGGGTTACCGGAACTTCTGACCGGGCTCAGGCATTGTCAGAATTTTGCCGGGGCTATCATTGCTCAGCCACATCAGCAGTCGGTGTGTGAATGGCTGGATAATGTCAGCCCGGCCGTGCAGATGACAGGAACCTGTAATGTTATCCGCCGTTCCCCGGACGGAACCCTCAGCGGTACGTTACTGGAGGGCGATGGATTTATTGCCGGACTGCGACAGCAGGGGATCGACGTGGCTGGAAAGCGCGTTTATCTGGCCGGCGCGGGTTTTTCGGCCAGTGCGATTGCCCATGCCCTGGCCGGACAGGGGGTGACAGAGCTTATCCTGTATAACCGTACCGGGGATAAAGAGGTACAACTGGCCGAAAGCCTGTCCCGAAACCATCCCGGATTGGTGGTGATCCACGGCACCGAAGCGCCAGCGCATTGTGATATCGCGATTAACGCGACTCCGGCAGGTAAAGGGGAAGACAGACAACAGGCCTTTTCATTGTCAGGACTGGCGGCCGGTACGTGGGTATGTGATACGGTGATCTACCCGCAGATGACACCGCTATTACAGGCTGCCGAACGGGCAGGAATGCAGACACATCATGGTGAATATACGTTAATGGCGCAATTAGCGCTGATGATCTCTTATATGCTGGACCCGCTGAGCAGCGATGATCAGTAAGTCTTCTCCTGCCGGCATTTGAAACCGGCTCCCCCGAAAAAGTATCGTCGACCCTGACCCTCTTTGTCCCCTGTAACGGGGGACAAAGACCGGAGACCCCGGGCGTTATCCCCGTGTTCCGGGTCTGTACTACAGGTGCTTTGCCTTGCCTTTTCGGTGAACAGCGTTCATGGTTTAACCGCGCGTTTGTTTGTGATAAACGTGCCGTTCTCCCTGAATAAAGCCACTGCCGATGAGAAAGGTGATGAAAAATATCCTCAAAAATCTGTTAGTTGTGTCTCTGACTGTTATGTCACCGCTGGCTGCAATGGCAGCCACATTTACCCTCAGTTCCCCGGATTTCACTTCCGGTCACCCCATGCCGGTCGCGATGGGGGGGGATCTGCCGCAGGTGAAAAGCTGCCACGGGCAGAATATTTCCCCGTCACTTAGCTGGCAGAACGCGCCGGCGGCGACCCGTAGTTTTGCGCTAATTATTCAGGATGCCCAGGGTCGGAATGGTCTTGGCATCACCCATCTGCTGGCTTATGGGATCCCGTCATCCAGTCAGCATTTTGAACGTACCGCGCTGGCGAACGGACAAGGCTTCACGGGGGGGAAAAACAGCTTCGGTCGTGAGGTCTACAATGGCCCCTGTCCTCCGGCGAACAGTGACCGGCATTTTTATACCTTCACGCTGATAGCCACCGATTTGCCTCCCGACAGTTTGCCCGCCGGTCTGGATACCGCCGGCCTGATGGCAAAACTGGAAGGACATGCACTGGCTTCTGCCGGAATGGTCGGTACCTTCGGTGGGCGTGAATAAAGGGCCTGTATGAGAATATCACGGGGGATACCGCCTTTCCCCGTGCAGACCTACTGCCCAGATACCCGGTAGCTTACAGACGCTGACAGCCAGCCTCAGTAAGCTACCGGTCAACCGGTCATGCTGCCTTCCCTCCGCCCGCGAATTTTTATTCCCTGTCAGACAGAATCGTTCCGCTCACAGACGCTCTCTGTACTATTATCAGCCAGTGGACTGACGGTACTGAAACCGTTCAGCCATCGCGGAGAAAGGAGTGTCGGGTGGTTACCTTTGATATCTGTATAACGTTATTGCTGCTGCTGGTCACGCTGCTGCCGTTGTCCAGGCATACGGCCTGGTGGGTCAGGGTCTGGGATTTCCCCAGGTTACAATTGCTGATCATTTCTGCGCTGTCGGGTATTGTACAGTTTTTCCTGTTCACACACGCACCGTGGCTGGCAGGTGCAGTATTGCTGATCTGTCTGGGCTGCTGCGGCTACCAGTGCTGGTGGATTTTTCCGTATACCCGGTTGCTAAAAAAACAGGTACGGGATGCTGAAGGGTATACAGCGCATCCCGGCATCCGGATTCTGGTCTCCAATGTACTGACACCCAATCGTCAGGCGGGAAAATTGCTGAAACAAGTCCGTATTGAAGCTCCGGATGTGCTGGTGGCGGTTGAAACAGATACATGGTGGGAGCAACAACTCAGCGTCCTGGACCAGGACTATCCCTATAGTGTCAGATGCCCTAAAGATAATTTGTACGGGATGCATGTCTGGTCACGGTTACCGTTACGTGATGCGGAAATACAGTATCTGGTTGATCAACAGATCCCGTCAATGCACATGCTGGTCACCTTGCCTGAAGGTATTGAGGTGCGTCTGCATTGTGTGCATCCGATGCCACCCAGCCCGACCGAAAATGATGAATCACAGGACAGGGATGCGGAACTGGTACTGGTAGGTAAAAGTGTTGCTCAGGCAATGCTGCCGGTGATCGTGACCGGTGATCTGAATGATGTCGCCTGGTCCCGGACCACCCGGTTATTTCTTAAAATCAGCGGATTGCTGGACCCGCGTCGGGGCAGGGGAATGTACTGTACCTTTAACGCCAGATATCCCCTGTTGCGCTGGCCACTGGATCATATCTTTCACAGTCATGAGTTTATTCTGGGGTCATTGCGCCGTCTGGAAGACATCGGATCGGACCATTATCCATTCCTGGCGCATTTACTGTATGTTCCACAGGAGGGGCAGCAGCAGGAAAGCCTGGTAAAAGAGGCTGAAGATGAACAGCTTGCCCGCGACATTTTGCAACAGAACGAGTCATTGACGTTACCGGTACATACACCGGGCGAGAATAACGGACCCTTTCATTGATAAATTTCCTTGCAGTATAGCTCCGGGATTGATAAACACCCCGTAGGCGGGAGGTGCGATATTTTCTACCCTCCCGGACGGTGAGAGTTTCCGGAGACTGACTATTATCTTTGGACACTCACGATTTATCCTCTGCAAAGGCCAGAGAATTATGGGGGCGGCTGATAATCAGATGCCCGACAAAAACAATGATTGCTGGCTTACAGGCCGGCACATCGTAATAATTATGTGGCAGGAATTGCAGTGAAATTCAATAAATACAAAAAGTTAACTATGTTCGTGGCCGGAGTGTGTAGTGTACCTTTCGCTCATGCCGCCACCACCGGACAGGATATTTCCGGTGTCTGGAATACTTTCAGTAATAATGTGGCAACGACGTGGACGTCTTCACCGAATGTGGATTTGTATGTTCCGGCCATCACATGGCATAACCGGATGACCTATGACCGTGAACATATTGATCGTTATAACGAAAGACCCTGGGGAGCAGGGGGCGGTATCTCCCGTTATGATGAAAAAGGTAACTGGCAGGGGCTCTACCTGATGGCGTTTAAAGACTCCTTTAATAAATGGGAGCCTATCGGAGGCTATGGCTGGGAAGCCACATGGCGTCCTTTAAATGATCAACGTTTCCATCTGGGGGCGGGTTACACGGCCGGAGTGACGATGCGAAATAACTGGAATTATATCCCGATACCACTGGTATTACCGCTGGCATCGGTCGGCTACGGACCTGCAACATTCCAGATGACCTATATTCCCGGGACGCATAATAATGGAAACGTTTACTTCGCATGGTTCCGGTTCCAGTTTTAGGGCCTGAAATTGTGCAATAAATGCTCTATCAGCAAAAAATCGAGACATTTATCACTTTTTCATCAAATGGTGCTGGACAAATTGCACCGCAATTGATGTACTACGTGACGACACAGTTTAGTGTCCATTTTTCAAGTAAAGGTAATATAGATGTCCAAGATTAAAGGTAACGTTAAGTGGTTTAATGAATCTAAAGGATTCGGTTTCATTACTCCTGAAGATGGCAGCAAAGATGTATTCGTACACTTCTCTGCAATCCAGAGCAATGGCTTCAAAACTCTGGCTGAAGGTCAGCGCGTAGAGTTTGAAATTACTGACGGTGCTAAAGGCCCATCTGCTGCTAACGTTATCAGCCTGTAATTTTCAGTCAGAATCTCTAAAACCCGCCAATGGCGGGTTTTTTATTGTCTTTTTTCCGGCGCCGGAGCAGGGTTCATCCTGTAGTCTCTGCTTTCCTGGCGGAGCTGGCGCGGCCGAAAAATGCGATTAGTAGTCTGTTACAGAAATGTATTGTGTTATAATCGGCTTTGCGTCTTAATGTAGGTGTAACGTTTTTCGCTGAGGTTTAAAGGTATATTATGGAAGGTATCAGTATTGCAAAACTGCTGATTATCGGTGCTCTCATCGTATTGCTTTTCGGCACGAATAAATTACGTTCACTGGGCGGTGACCTGGGTAGCGCAATTAAAGGCTTTAAAAAAGCCATGAAAGAAGATGATACTCCTGTGGCCAAAAGTGAAGCAGAAGAGGTTCCTGCTGAACGTGTCAGCCACAAAGACTGATTCTCTGCTCCCGGCAATAGATCTGCGGATGTATTGTCTGTAAAACCAGATAGCCTGCTGTCTGGTTTTTTATTGGCTGTTATCCGGTGCGGCACACACCGGGAGTGGGTCTTTGAGGCGGCAGAGTGAAAAACAATGCCGCCATCGGCAGGAGGTTATTTTATCTCTATGCCCTGAGCCTGCATATCTGCATGATAAGAAGAGCGGACAAAGGGGCCACAGGCGGCATGGGTAAAGCCCATGGCCATGGCTTCTGCCTTCATTTCATCAAACTCAGCCGGACTGACATACCGTTGAACCGGCAGATGATGACGGCTTGGCTGCAGATACTGCCCTAACGTCAGCATGGTGACCCCGTGACGACGCAGATCACGCATGACCTCGATGATTTCTTCGTTAGTCTCACCCAGGCCCACCATCAGACCTGACTTCGTCGGGATCTCCGGATGCATCTGTTTAAATCTCTCCAGCAGTGTCAGTGACCACTGATAATCTGCCCCCGGTCTTACCTGACGGTAAATACGCGGAACGTTCTCCAGATTATGGTTAAACACATCCGGCGGGGACTGCGTCAGGATCTCCAGTGCCCGGTCCATACGGCCGCGGAAGTCAGGAACCAGCGTCTCGATTTTTATCGACGGGCTTTTTTCACGAATAGCCGTAATACAATCGGCGAAATGTTGTGCGCCACCATCCCGCAGGTCATCCCGGTCAACCGAGGTGATAACCACATAGCGCAGGGCCATATCGGCAATGGTCTGAGCCAGTTTGGCGGGTTCGCCGGCATCCGGAGTCAGTGGCCGGCCATGTGCCACGTCACAGAACGGACAACGACGTGTACAGATAGCGCCAAGGATCATAAAAGTGGCGGTACCATGGTTAAAGCATTCGGCCAGGTTAGGGCAGGAAGCTTCTTCACAGACAGAGTGCAGGCCATTTTTACGCATCGCGGCTTTGATGCCCTGAATACGCGTGGAATCTGCAGGAAGTTTTATCCTCATCCACTCCGGCTTTCTCAATAACTCCTGACGTTCACTGACAACAGTTTTGACAGGGATCAGCGCCATTTTGTCTGCATCACGGTATTTGACGCCGCGTTCTATCTGAACTGGTTTACTCATATCTGCGGATTCCGGTAGCTGATTGGCTGCAGTACGCTCTGCATTCAACACGTTTGTAACAATACAAAAAAGTATATCATTTTGTCTGCCGCAGGACAGCTTCCCCGCAGTGCGAATGATGACATCTGTAGGGCAAAGGTTGTTTACTCCGCCTCAGGGAGACCCTGACGGTATTCTGTCTGTGTGTAGGGGAGATGTTTAAGGAAATGCTGAACCAGCGCTTCAGCAGTCTGTGACAGCGATATTGCCGGTACCAGGTCTGCTATCTGTGTCATTTCCAGTCCGGCATAGCCGCAGGGGTTGATCCGCAGAAAGGGTGAAAGATCCATATCTGTATTTAATGCCAGCCCATGGAATGAGCAGCCTTTGCGGATACGCAGTCCCAGAGAGCAAATTTTTTTCCCGTCCACGTAGACACCGGGTGCATCGGCCCTGGCGCAGGCCGTGATCCCGAAATCTGCCAGTGTCTCGATCACAGTCTGCTCCAGCAAGGTGACCAGTTGACGGACACCGGTTTTCAGACGGCGGATATCCAGCAGGACATAAAATATTTGCTGGCCCGGCGCGTGATAAGTCACCTGACCGCCCCGGTCGCTTTGTACGACAGGGATATCGCCCGGAGCCAGAAGATGTTCCGCTTTACCGGCCTGACCCTGAGTAAACACCGGCGGATGTTCAACCAGCCACACTTCGTCAGCAGTGGTATCTGTACGGGTATCAGTGAAGTGATGCATGGCCTCAGAGACGGTCTGCCAGGGGAGCATGCCGAGCTTGCGGATAATAAGCGGTTGAATGGACACGAGAGTCACCCGGTAATGACAAAGGAAGTGCGCCAGGAGACCCCGGCGCGACGAATTACAGCACCATACGGACGATATCGATATCACCCAATTCCTGGTAGAGGCTTTCTACCTGTTCGATATGGGTGGCATTGATAGTAATTGATACTGAGTGGTAATTACCTTTACTGCTGGGTTTCACTTCCGGAGAATAATCCCCCGGTGCGTGACGTTGTACCACTTCAATCACTTGATCAACCAGCTCTGGCTGCGCCAGCCCCATAACTTTATAAGTGAACGGGGTTGGAAATTCGAGCAATTCATTCAGTTTGGTTTTCATAGTGACTCCGGGACCAGAAAATGCCCCTGAGCGTACAGGGGCATGTAAGAGATATTCAGAACATGGGGGCGGACAGGGAAATATCAACCCTGCAGATGATTAGCCCATCCAGTGATGAAAGGTAAGTTTAATATAATCGATAATCCGGCTAAAGAAACCCCCTTCAGGGACAGCCTGAAGGATCACCAGCGGACGTTGCGCGATGACTTTGCCATCCAGATGGAAATTTATCGTACCGATAACCTGATCTTTCTTCAGTGGTGCATGTAATTCTGTATTCTGCAGCACATAGCTGGCTTTCAGATCTTTTGCACGTCCGCGCGGGATGGTCAGATAAACATTCTGATCCACGCCGAGCAGTACACGATCGGTGTTACCAAACCAGACCGGCTCTGAGGCAAAATCTTTACCTGCTTTCAGCGGAGAAATGGTTTCGAAAAAACGAAAACCCCAGGTCAGTAATTTTTTACTTTCCGTTTCGCGACCTTTATAGGTATGACCGCCCATAACCACAGAAATCAGACGTGTCTGGCCTTCGGTTGCAGAGGCGACCAGGTTATATCCGGCAGCGTTCGTATGGCCGGTTTTTATACCATCGACATTCAGAGTGTTGTCCCACAATAATCCGTTACGGTTCATCTGGCGGATATTATTGAAGGTGAATTCTTTCTCTTTATAAACCGCATACTCTTCCGGGACATCGTGGATCAGCGCCCGGCCAATCAGCGCCATATCACGGGCAGAACTGTACTGTCCCTCGGCATCCAGCCCGTGGACGGTGCCGAAATGCGTGTTCTTTAATCCCAGTGTGTTGACGTAGTTGTTCATCAGCCCCACAAAAGCCGCCTGGCTTCCGGCAACATAGTCAGCCATCGCGACACAGGCATCGTTTCCTGATTGCAGCACAATGCCGCGGGTCAGTTGTGATACGGGGACACGGTCTCCCGGTTTAAGGAACATCAGAGAAGAACCTTTGAACTCCGGGTTGCCGGTGGCCCAGGCATCCTGCCCGATAGTCACCATATCGTCCTGATGGATCTTTCCGGTACGGATAGCCTGACCAATGACATAGCTGGTCATCATCTTTGTAAGGCTGGCGGGGTCACGGCGGGTATCGGCATTCTTTTCGGCCAGAACGGTACCGGAATTATAATCCATCAGAATATAGGCTTCTGCATCGATATCAGGTACCGCCGGGATCATTGTTGTTAAATTCATGTCATCCGCCAGCGCGGAATAACTGAACAGAGCAAGTACAGAAACAGAGGTGATTTTTTTCAGAAAGGATAAAAAAGAGTTTTTTTTCATTTTCGGGGTAGCTTCATCCGTGGAATCAGAGGTAGAAATATTTGCGGCAAACTATAACAGGATGCCACCGGAGGCGGCATCCTGCTTTACCTGATTTTATGATTCCGGCCCGAAAAAAGTTACTTAGCCGTGGTAATAAAAGAGGTTATATTTTGGCTGGTTAAGCGCTGTTGTAGCGCGGCGGCCTCATGACGATTACTGTAACCGCCCAGTTGTACCCGGTAGATACCGCCATCCACGGCTTCGACATGACCCGCTACGCCAAACTGGTGGCTCAGTTTCTGTTGCAGTTCTTTTGCCCGTTGAGGGTTATTCACAGCAGCCACCTGCACGACATAGCCGGAGCGGTTTGCCGTGGCGGGTTCAGCCTGGCGGGAAGTCTTCGCCGGGACGCTGACCGCAGGAGCGGCGGCAGGCGTATTCGCCTGAGCCTGAACAGGTGCAGTGCTGGCAGCAGGAGTATCGGACTCCAGTACACCGGCGGCTAAGGGCTGCGGTGCACCCAGTAATCCGCTGCTCTGCACCGGAGCTCCCAGGCTGTTACTGCCATTTTGCAACGCACTGTTAGCAATGGGCATAACATTTGAGTTACTGCTTCCGGAGGTCGCCGGGAGGGCCGTATCGGTTGTCTCCGCTGCCGGTGATGTCATGCCAGCCGGACCACCGAGGTCCGGACGGGCAGGGAGATCATAGCTCTGGATAGCCACTTTCGTCCCGACAGTCCCGGGGCCGGATAAGGTTCCGTCAGGAGAGACCGTAATGGCATCGACACGCACCTGCGTATTATCAGAGATATTAAGACGGCTGGCTGCGGCCGCAGAAAGATCAATAATCCGCCCGGGGACGAACGGACCGCGATCGTTAATGCGTACCACTAACTGACGTCCATTGGCCAGGTTAGTCACCCGTACATAGCTCGGGATAGGTAACGTGGGATGAGCGGCTGTATAGGCATTCGGGTCAAACTTCTCCCCGGAAGCTGTGGTATTACCCGCTGACTCCTGGCCATAGAAACTGGCCAGACCGATCTGGCTGAAGCGTGAAGTATCGGTCACGATACGGTAGCGTTTGCCGTTGACTGAATAGTCCTGATTGGCGGAAGGGATCAGGGATTCATATTTAGGCTGAACCCCCGGGATCTCTTTTATCGGACCGTTCCATACCGGTTGTGCCGGGGCTGTATTCTGCTGTGTTTCATCAGTAGAACATCCCGCCAGTATCAGGGATGCCAGTCCGATACTAATCAGCCACTCCTTACGCATGTTTTGCCCCTTAAACGCTTTTTGATAACATTTTTCGATGAGTATGGATCGACATCACAATGCCAAATCCTGCCATTAAGACGATTAGCGCTGAGCCGCCATAACTGATTAATGGCAGTGGAACGCCAACCACCGGTAAAATACCACTGACCATACCGATATTTACAAAGACGTAAACAAATAAAATCAGCATGATGCCGCCGGCAAGTACACGTCCAAAGGTGGTCTGTGCTTTTGCCGCAATCACCAGGCCCCGCATAATTAATAGCAAATAGAGCGCCAGTAATGCCAGTACTCCCACAAGGCCAAGCTCTTCAGCCAGTACCGCAAAAATAAAGTCGGTCTGACGTTCCGGCAGAAACTCCAGCTGTGACTGGGTACCATGCATCCAGCCTTTGCCGTGTAATCCACCTGAGCCGATGGCAATCTTTGACTGAATAATATGATAACCGGCTCCCAGCGGATCCTTTTCCGGATTCAGCAACATGATGACGCGATCACGCTGATAATCGTGCATCAGAAAGAACCAGAGAATAGGAATAAAGGCGGCGACGAGCACGGCGGCTATCGCAATCAGTTTCCAGCTCATCCCGGAGAGGAACAGGACAAACAATCCGGACGTTGCAATCAGAATGGCGGTGCCCAGGTCCGGCTGTGCGGCGACCAGTAATGTTGGCAGAAAGATCAGGATCAATGCGATACCGGTATTTTTCAGCGTTGGCGGGCACACATCCCGGTTAATAAAACGCGCCACCATCAGTGGTACGGCAATCTTGGCGATCTCTGAGGGCTGGAAGCGGATAAAGCCTAAATCCAGCCAACGCTGCGCCCCTTTACTGACATGTCCGAACGCATCAACCGCGACCAGCAGGGTGACACTCAGAATATACAGATAGGGTGCCCAGCTTTCATAAACCCGGGGCGGGACCTGGGCCAGCACCAGCATCAGCGTGATCCCCATTGCTATCTGGCCGAGTTTACGCTCCATCATGCCAGGGTCCTGACCACTGGCACTCCAGATAACAAACCCGCTGTAAGTCAGCAGGGCAAAAATGATCAACACAAAAATAGGATCAATATGGATTTTGGCCCAGAAAGATCTCTTTTGCGGACTATTACTCAGGGGCATGTTTACTCACCTTCATAACCTGGAGGAAGCGGGGCAGCGCCCGGGAGAGACGTATTATTATCTCCCAGCATTATATGGTCGAGGATCTGTCGCATTATCGTACCGACCGCTGCACCTGCACCGCCATTTTCTAAAATCATAGTGACAGCCACTCGCGGATTATCATAAGGGGCGAAGGCCGTCATCAGTTTATGGTCCCTCAGTCGCTCAGCGATCCGATGGGCATTATAGGTTTCGTTCTCTTTCAGGCCATAGACCTGTGCAGTCCCCGATTTCGCCGCAATTTTATAGGGAGCACTGTCAAAGCTTTTTCTGGCCGTACCGTTAGGGCGATTAGCGACACCGTACATGCCATCTTTAGCAATCTCCCAATAACCGGAATGAATATTGCCGATAGTGCTGGCAGGGGGTGGCTGATAAAGGACTGTCTCGCTCCCGTAACTTTCAGCCATCAGAAAATGTGGCACTTTAACCACACCATCATTAATCAGCGTCATTAAGGCTTTATTCATCTGTAGCGGCGTTGCGGTCCAGTATCCCTGACCGATACCCACCGGGATCGTATCCCCCTGATACCAGGGCTTTTTAAAGCGACGCATTTTCCAGTCACGGGTAGGCATATTTCCGGTACCTTCCTGCGGTAAATCCACCCCGGTGCGGGAACCGTAGCCGAATTTCTCCATCCATTCTGATAACCGGTCAATCCCCATATCATAAGCGACCTGATAGAAAAAAGTATCTGCAGATTCTTCAAGAGATTTCGTGACATCCAGCCGTCCGTGCCCCCATTTCTTCCAGTCACGGTAGCGTTTCTCGGATCCCGGCAGTTGCCACCAGCCAGGATCGACTAATGAAGTGTTACGATTAATCACACCTTCAGTTAATGCAGAAACCGCTACATACGGTTTTACGGTTGAAGCCGGAGGATAAGCTGCCTGAATCGCCCGGTTATAGAGCGGCCGGTCAGGATCACTGAGCAGCCCTTTATAGTCAGCCGAGGAAATGCCGTTCACAAACAGATTTGCATCGTAGCCCGGGGTGGAGACCATGGCCAGAATATCACCATTGCGCGGGTCAGTAACGACCACCGCGGCCCGGCTGCCCTGCAGCAGAGATTCGATATATTGCTGTAGTTTGAGGTCAATGGTCAGATAAATATCATGGCCGGCTTGTGGCGAGACCTGATGTAACTGACGGATCACCCGCCCGCGGTTGTTAACCTCGACTTCTTCATAGCCGGTTTTACCGTGCAGGGTATCTTCGTAATAACTCTCAATACCCAGTTTGCCGATGTCGCGGGTGGCGGCATAGTTCCCGGTTTTCCCTTCACTTTCCAGCCGGCTGACATCCCGGTCATTAATTTTTGAAACATAGCCGACCACATGCGTCATTGAGGTCCCGTAGGGATAGAACCGGCGCTGATAGCCTTTAATCTCCACTCCGGGATAACGGTACTGATTAATAGAAAAACGGGCTATCTGTAACTCATTGAGATTAGATTTCAACGGGATAGAGGTAAAACGATGTGATCGTTTGCGTTCCTTACGGAAGGCCTCCAGATCCTCATTGGTCAGGTCGAGCACAGGCTGAAGCTCTGCCAGAGTTTGCGTCAAATCAGGGACTTTTTCCGGCACCAGTTCAGCCTGGTAGATGGTACGGTTCACCGCGAGGGGAATTTTGTTCCGGTCATAAATTATTCCCCGGCTGGGAGCGACCGGGACCAGTTTTATCCGGTTCTGGTTCGACCGGGTGCTGTAGTCTTCAAACCGGAAAATTTGCAGGTTGCAGAGATTAAAGACCAGAATACCACTGATTAAAAAAATAGAGGTAAAAGCAATCAGCGCCCGCCGGACGAACAATTTTTGCTCAGCACTGTAATCCGGGAATGCACTACTGGTAAGTTTCATCCGCTATCTGTCAGCCTGCAAAAGACCTTATCGGCTACTCGCGATGATAAGGATGATTGGTAGTTATGCTCCATGCCCGGTAGAGGCTTTCCGCCACCAGGACACGAACCAGCGGGTGAGGCAGCGTAAGGGCAGATAAAGACCAGCTCTGTTCAGCCGCAGCTTTACAGGCCGGAGCCAGGCCTTCAGGCCCGCCGATCAACAGGCTGACATCACGACCGTCCTGTTTCCAGCGCTCAAGCTGAGTTGCCAGTTGGGGGGTCTCCCAGGGGTGGCCCGGAATATCCAGAGTGACAATACGGTTACCTTTACCCGCCGCAGCCAGCATGGCTTCGCCTTCTTTTTCAAGAATGCGTTTGATATCTGCATTTTTACCACGTTTACCGGCCGGGACTTCCACCAGTTCAAACGGCATATCCCGGGGGAAACGGCGCAGGTAATCCATAAATCCGGTCTGAACCCAGTCCGGCATTTTCGTGCCGACGGCAACAAGTTGCAGTTTCACCGGTCAGCCCCAGAGTTTTTCCAGCTCATATAATTCACGCGCTTCTTCCTGCATGACATGAACAATGACCTCCCCCAGGTCGACCACGACCCACTCACCGGCATCTTTGCCGTCAGTGCCGAGAGGCATCATACCTGCTGCACGGGATTCCTGCACCAGGTGATCGGCGATAGAGATCACATGACGGTTAGATGTCCCGGTACAGATGACCATGCAATCAGTGATGCTGGATTTTCCACGGACATCGATGGCAATAATGTTTTGTGCTTTCAGGTCATCGACTTTGTCGATAACAAAAGATTGGAGTGTCTGGCCTTGCAAAAGGTTCCCCTTCAGATTTGCTTGAAACAACGATCAGGCTGCCGCTGAATGCGATAGCCAAAATTTTGAGCGGCGAAGTATATCACGCTGTTGTCAGTCGCGATATAAGCCTGACCGGGTGATGTAATTAATCACTGAGGGCGGGAGCAGCCCTTCACAGGAGAGGTTCTGCTGAAGCCGGTGGCGGATCGCTGTGGCTGAAACAGGCCAGAGAGGCGTTTCGGCCTGAAAGATCAGCCCGCAAGGTTGCTGACGCAATTGCCGGCTCTCTTGCGCGGCATGGGTATCTATCCAGTGGCGCAGCTCTTCCGAGGCCGGTTGTTCGGGATATTCCGGACGGCGACAGACCAGCAGATGGGAGAGTGACAGCAGCTCTTCCCAGCGATGCCACTTATTCAGCGACAGTAAGGAATCCTGACCGATAATAAATGCCAGCGGTTGATCCGGGCCTCGCTCCGCACGCAGGGACCTCAGGGTCGTGACCGTCCAGGAGGGAGCATCGCGATGCAGCTCCCGATCATCAATATCAAACAGCAAAGAGCCAGCGATAGCACAGCGCAACATTTCCAGCCGCTGCCGGGGGGAGGCCACCGGCTGGGGCCGGTGAGGGGGGACATTGTTCGGTAGCAGCGTCACTTTCTGCAGACCCGTCAGAGCCGCAAGTGCCTCCACGGTGCGCAGGTGGCCATAATGGACAGGGTCAAACGTGCCGCCGAAAATGGCCTGTAACTCAGACATTGTTCAGTCCTGCCGGAAAGTGTTCCAGAGTCAGTTGCAGGCTGAACGATGACAACATTGGCCAGATGTCAGTGCCGTATTCTTTTTTCACGCTCAGCTCAATCTCCGCCAGCAGGTGTATCGCCTGGCGGAGGCGCTGCGCATTCAGCCGCTGCAGCGCCGCGGTGAATAAGGGGCGTCGGTTCTGCCATACCCGTAATTTATCCATTAACTGGCGGACGGACTGTGGGTCACGGCATCGCTGCAATCGCAGCAGAGTCATCAGTTCACGCTGTACGGTACGCAATAAAATCACTGGCTCGGCGGCTTCCTTATGAAGCTGCTGCAGGATGTGCATTGCCCGTTTGCTTTTACCGGCCAGTAAGGCATCGACCCAGTGGTAAGGCGTAAAGTGTGCAGCATCATTCACTGCCTGTTCGACTCTGGGAAGAGTCAGGGTGCCTTCCGGCCACAACAGCGACAAACGCTCCAGTGCCTGAGCCAGCGCCAGCAGATTGCCTTCATAGCAGTAACATAATAGCTGTACCGCCTGCGGATCGATGGTGATGTTAAGGCTTTTGCAGCGCTGAGTGACCCAGCGTGGCAGTTGTTCATGTTCCGGTGTAATGCACGGAACCAGCACGCCTTTGCCCGACAACGCTTTAAACCACTGGCTGTTTTCCTGAGCTTTAGTAAGTTTCCCTGAGTGGACTATCAGCAACAGGTCATCATGCAGCAAGGTCGCAAGCTCCGTCAGGCGGGAGGCTATCGGGGCAGAAGGACCATTATCCGGCATCTGCAAGGTCAGGGTTTGTCGTTGGGTAAACAGGCTGAGCGACTGGCAGGCAGTAAACAATGCGTCCCAGTCGGTGTGGTTATCGACTGAGACACTCAGATGTTCCAGAAACTGCTGCTGTCTGGCCGCGGCAAGGATGGCAGTGTGACTTTCCTGGCGCAGCAGCGGATCGTTGCCGGATAAAAAGTAACTGCCGCGCAGCCCTTCGGAGAGCTGTGCGGCCAGTTGTTCAGGGTATATCCGTATCATTCGTGACTTGTCGATAAACCTGCGGTGTCACTTTGCTGCCCGGACCCGGGGGTGATGACCTCCGGGGCCGGTAACGTTTCACCGTTGCTTAGCTGAGCCGCATGAACCGCCAGTAGCTGACGAACGAGTTGCTCTGAGGCACGGACACGCATCTCCTGGTAAATCATGGTCTGTTCCGAGTCTTTAGCCAGCGGAACGCCTGAGTTATCAAAGAAGGTGCGGTATACCGTGGTGCTCAGCGGATAAATTCCTCTTCCGGGGATCAGGATCTGTGCGGTAACGATGAGATGCAACTGATATTCAGCCGCCGTCCCGTCAGGGAATATCGACGCAGTATCACGGCCTGAACGCTCATTTTCCAGACGAAGCGTCGGGACCGTATTACGTTGGTCGGCATTATCCTCAACCAGTGAGATATTATTTAACCGCAATTGCTGGCGTACAGTCCGGGCCAGCGGACCGTAAGGGTCGTCGCTGGTTAAGATCATGGTGCGCATCTCTTTCGGGATCTGGGTCGTCCCGCGCAGATGAAAACCACAACCTGCAGTGGCCAGAACGGCCACTGCAACTATCAGGGTTGAAAAGATGTGTCGCACATTACCTCCTGAACTTAACCGACAACCAGGTTAAGCAACTTGCCCGGAACGTAAATCACTTTGCGTACAGTGACACCTTCCAGATATTTTGCTACCAGGTGCTCCTGAGCAGCCAGAGTCTGAACCTGTTCCTGCGTGGAGTCCGCCGGGACGGTGATTTTTCCGCGCACTTTACCGTTAACCTGCACCACAACCAGCACAGATTCTTCGATCATGGCACGGTCATCCGCCACAGGCCATTCAGCTTCATCCACCGATCCGCTGTGTCCCAGAGCCTGCCAGAGTTCAAAGCAGGCGTGCGGGGTAAACGGATACAGTAAACGGACCACAGCATCCAGGGCTTCCTGCATCAGCGCACGATCTTCCGTACTTTCCTGCGGCGCTTTCAGCAGCTTGTTCATCAGCTCCATGATAGCGGCGATCGCGGTGTTGAAGGTCTGGCGGCGTCCGATATCATCAGATACCTTCGCGATAGTTTTATGAACGTCACGGCGCAGTGCTTTCTGAGGATCATTCAGCGCATCAGCATTCAGAGCTTCAGCCGGCCCTTTGCTGCTATGGTCGTAAACCAGTTTCCAGACACGTTTCAGGAAGCGGTTTGCCCCTTCAACACCGGATTCCTGCCATTCCAGCGTCATATCGGCCGGGGAAGCAAACATCATAAACAGACGAACGGTATCCGCACCATAACGTTCCACCATCAGCTGCGGGTCGATTCCGTTATTTTTGGACTTAGACATCTTGCTCATACCGGCATAGATGACTTCACGGCCATCCTTATCGGTGGCTTTAACAATACGTCCTTTCTCATCACGCTCAACAGAAACATCCACCGGAGAAACCCAGTTACGTTCACCGTTCACACCGGTGTAATAGAACGCATCTGCCAGCACCATTCCCTGACACAGCAGACGTTTAGCGGGTTCGTCTGAATTGACCAGCCCGGCATCACGTAACAGTTTGTGGAAGAAACGGAAGTACATCAGGTGCATAATGGCGTGTTCGATACCGCCTACATACTGATCGACCGGTAACCAGTAGTTTGCTGCTGCCGGGTCCAGCATGCCTTTATCGTAATCTGCACAGGTATAACGTGCGTAGTACCAGGAAGACTCCATAAAGGTGTCAAAGGTATCTGTTTCACGCAGCGCAGGCTGGCCGTTAATCGTGGTTTTCGCCCACTCAGGATCCGCTTTCAGCGGGCTGGTGATGCCGTTCATTTCCACATCTTCAGGAAGAATGACCGGTAACTGGTCTTCCGGTGTCGGGATAACGGTACCGTCTTCCAGAGTTACCATCGGGATCGGTGCCCCCCAGTAACGCTGACGGGATACGCCCCAGTCACGCAGACGATAGTTAACTTTACGTTCACCCACACCTTTTTCGGTCAGTGCATCAGCAATGGCATTAAAGCCGTCCTGATGAGATAACCCGTCGAAGGCACCGGAGTTAAACAGGGTACCTTTCACCGTCATCGCGTTTTCGCTGACATCCGGTGCTGTCCCGTCATCATTCAGGATCACCGCTTTAACCGGTAACTGATATTTTTGAGCGAATTCGTGGTCACGCTGGTCATGGGCAGGCACGGCCATGACGGCACCGGTACCGTATTCCATCAGAACAAAGTTAGCGACCCAGACCGGTAACTGCTCACCGGTCAGAGGATGGATAACAAAACGGCCGGTAGGCTGACCCTTTTTCTCCATCGTTGCCATATCCGCTTCAGCAACTTTGGTGTTACGGCACTCGTCAATAAAAGCCTGCAGTGACGGGTTACCCGCCGCAGCTTCCTGAGCCAGAGGATGTCCGGCAGCGACAGCCACATAGGTGGCACCCATAAAGGTGTCAGGGCGGGTCGTGTAGACCGTCAGCGTGTCGTCGCTGTCTGCCACATTAAAGGTGATTTCCACACCCTCTGAACGGCCGATCCAGTTACGCTGCATGGTCTTAACCTGTTCAGGCCAGCCTTCCAGAGTATCCAGATCATTGAGCAGTTCTTCGGCATAGTCGGTGATTTTGATAAACCACTGCGGAATTTCTTTACGCTCAACTTTGCTGTCACAACGCCAGCAACAGCCTTCGATGACCTGTTCATTGGCCAGCACCGTCTGGTCATTCGGACACCAGTTCACGGCAGAGGTTTTTTTATAAACCAGGCCTTTTTCAAACAGCTTAGTGAAGAACCACTGTTCCCAGCGGTAATACTCAGGCTGACAGGTCGCCAGTTCGCGGCTCCAGTCATACCCGAAGCCCAGCAGTTTCAGCTGGTTCTTCATGTAATCGATATTTTCATAGGTCCATGGCGCAGGCGCAGTATTATTTTTTACCGCAGCCCCTTCCGCCGGCAGACCAAACGCATCCCAGCCAATCGGCTGCAGAACGTTTTTACCCTGCAGTCGCTGGTAACGGGCGATAACATCGCCAATGGTGTAGTTACGGACATGGCCCATATGCAGGCGACCAGAAGGATAGGGGAGCATAGAGAGGCAGTAATACTTCTCTTTACCTTCCTGCTCGGTCACTTTAAAAGTATCCTGATCGTGCCAGTGTTTCTGGACTTTAGATTCTATCTCTTCCGGGCGATATTGCTCTTGCATGGCAGCCTGTGGTCCTTGTTGAATTTCGCGAAGCATACTGCAGTGGTTTTTCTATGATCCGCATAGCATACCCATAAGGCCAGCGCGCAACAACTCCCGCAACACCCCGGGACCGGATTTCTGATGGAAACTTCATCGCTGCGTCTCAATTTTCACATTACGGAACGTACAGGCATTGACGGGACAGGATGTCAGAGAGCAAAGCGCCATAGATCCCTGCGGTGCTGCGTTGGTGGCCGTGGCCCCATACGGCAGATGGCGTGACCAGGCCCGGTGTCGTCACTCGTCAGGTGCCCTGAGAACGGATTTTTTTATTGAGGTCACTTCGGTCAGGGAAAGGATAAAGGGCAGGGGCGTTATGGCGGCGCAACGTGATTGGCGGGCGGAAGAGACCGGAGCCGTTCGGCTCCGGTACCGTTTACTGATGGCGACGACGCCGGATGACCGATGCGACAGCCGTCAATGCAGAAAGGATCCACACCGTCAGATTCCCCGTATGGGCATAAGGCGTTATCCCCCGGGTCGGACTCAGTGTTGCGTTGAGAACGCCTTCACGGAACTGTGGAAGCTGTTGTTCGATATCGCCGTTGGCATTCACCACGGCAGTGACCCCGTTATTGGTGTCGCGTAATAGCGGCCTGCCCAGTTCCAGTGCGCGCATCCTGGCCATCTGCAGGTGCTGCCAGGGGCCGATAGAGTGACCAAACCAGGCATCATTAGATACCGTCAGCAGGAAATCAGTATCCGGCCGGAAGTTATCCCGCACATGTTCACCCAGCACAATTTCATAACAGATGGCCGTCGTCAGACGATAGCCATCGAGCTGCAGTGGTGGCTGAATATATTTACCCCGGCTGAATGCCGACATCGGTAAATCGAAGAACGGAGCCAGCGGGCGCAACAGATCTGCCATCGGGACAAATTCCCCGAAAGGAACCAGATGGTTTTTCTGATAACGGTTTCGGCTCAGATAGCTGTAAGGCTCCCGGCCACCCAGTACCACAACCGTGTTGTAGTCATGATAATGGTTATCCTCTTCCAGTCGGGAATCGACAATGCCGGTCGCCAGTGTGCTGCCATGCTCACGCAGTATGTGATCCAGTTCGGTCAGGAAGGGCTGTTCATTACTTTCCAGGTCCGTGATTGCCGACTCCGGCCAGATAATGATCCCGGCCTTACCTAACACCGGGCGGGTCAGCCGCAGGTAGGTATTTAAGGTATTTTGTAATTGCTGAGGGTCCCACTTCATCGACTGAGCGATATTTCCCTGCACCAGCGCGACAGAAACACTGCGACCGGACTCGGTGCGGTACCAGTGTACGTAGCGTAATGGCCAGGCGATAACCATCACCACCAGCGCAATCAAAACCGGGCGGATGTTCCGCTGTATCAGGGCATAGCTTATCAGCCCGGAGAGTATCATCAGGACGAAGGTGATGGTTTCTACTCCGGCCACCGGAGCTATACCTTTCAGCGGGCCATTAATCTGGCTATAGCCAAACTGTAGCCACGGGAATCCGGTCAGGATCCAGCCGCGCAGAAACTCGGTAAACTGCCAAAGTGCCGGGGCGGCCAGTAGCAGACGCGGTAGCGTCGCCCGGGGCCAGAACCGGTTCAGTAACCCGGAAAACAGCATCGGGAACAGTGACAGCCAGGCGGCGAGCAGCACAACCAGCATGACGTTGACCGGGCCTGGCATCCCACCGAAGGTAGCGATGCTGACATAGACCCAGTTAACGCCCGAACCGAACAGTCCCATCCCCCAGACAAAACCGATAGCAGTTGCCTGACGGGTGGTACGGTTCAGGGTCAGCGCCTGTAAGCCGGTCAGAGAGATAAGGGCGGCGGGCCAGAAATCGAAAGGGGAGAAAGCGAGGGTGCCAGCGGCACCCGTCAGCAGCGCCAGCAGCAGACGCACTTTCTGCTGCCGGAATAACGTGTTAAGTGCCGTCATAGGCTCATTATTCGTCTTCAAGTTGAGGAGCAACCGCATCATCCGGTATTTTTACATGTACCTGCAGAATACGACGTCTGTCGGCCATCGCGACTTTAAACAGATAGTTGTCAATGGTGATGCTTTCACCTCTGGCAGGTAAATGCCCGAAACTTTGCATCACCAGACCCCCGATAGTATCGACTTCTTCATCGCTGAAACGGGTGCCGAACATTTCGTTGAAATCTTCAATCGGCGTCAGCGCGCGTAACGAGTAGGAATGACGGCTGAGCTGGCGGATATCGCTACTGTCTTCTTCGTCATACTCGTCTTCGATTTCTCCGACGATAAGCTCAAGAATATCTTCAATGGTGACCAGCCCGGAAACACCGCCGAACTCATCAATGACAATCGCCATATGGTAACGCTGAGAGCGGAATTCTTTCAGCATGCGGTCGACACGTTTACTTTCAGGAACCACGACGACCGGGCGGAGCACATCAGCAATGCTGAAAGGAGCCGAATCACTGCGCATAAAGGGCAGCAAGTCTTTCGCCATCAGAATACCTTCCACATGATCTTTGTCTTCGCTGATCACCGGAAAACGGGAGTGGGCCGATTCGATAATAACATCGAGACACTCTTCGAGGTTCTGGTCTTGTTTCAGGGTGATCATTTGAGAACGCGGGATCATAATATCCCGGACCCGCTGTTCGGCGATTTCCATCACGCCTTCCATCATGTCGCGGGTGTCCTGATCAATCAGTTCTTTTTGTTCTGAATCACGGATAAGTTCCAGTAATTCATCCCGGTTCTGAGGTTCACCGTGGAAAAGCTGGTTGATCAGTAAGGAAAAAAATCCCTTTTTACTGCCGGGGTTGTCGCTGTTTTGTGAATGGTCATCGCTCATGGCGTTTTTTTTTTGTTCTCTCTTGCAGGGAAATAAAACTGCCAGGTCAGGTCACTGGCAGCGTAATAAATAACAGGCGCCGGTTATCCGGCGGCATCTTTCTCTGAAATGTACGGGTCAGCATAACCCATAGCAAGCATTATCTCAGTTTCGATGCCTTCCATCTCTTCGGCTTCGTCATCCTGAATATGATCATAGCCTAACAAATGGAGGGTGCCGTGTACCACCATATGTGCCCAGTGGGCTTCGACCGGTTTACCCTGTTCGGCGGCTTCCTGCTCAACCACCTGACGACAGATGATCAGGTCACCGAGCAGCGGTAAGTCCTCAATACCGGGAGGGGCCTCAAACGGGAAAGACAGAACGTTGGTCGGTTTGTCTTTTCCGCGATAAGCCAGATTCAGCTCGTGGCTTTCGGCTTCGTCCACCAGACGGACAGTGACTTCACTTTCCGGCTGAAAAGGTTCGACGGCGGCACTTAACCAGCGCAGAAACTGAGCTTCGTCCGGAAGCCCTTGCGGATTTTCACAGGCATTCTGTAAGTCCAGAATTACGGTACTGCTCATACATTCTCCTGGCCGGCAGCGAGGGCGGCGCGTTTACGCTCTTCCGCGACTTCTGCCCGGCGTTTTTGATCGGCTTCTTCCCAGGCTTCATAGGCAATGACAATCCGTGCCACCACCGGATGGCGCACCACATCTTCGCTATGGAAGAAGTTAAAACTCAGTTCACTGACATCAGAAAGAACTTCAATGGCATGTTTCAGGCCTGAGCGTGCATTCCGCGGTAAGTCTATCTGCGTGATATCCCCGGTAATTACGGCCTTAGAGTTAAAGCCGATACGGGTCAGGAACATTTTCATCTGCTCGATGGTGGTGTTCTGACTTTCATCCAGGATGATAAACGCATCGTTCAGCGTACGTCCGCGCATATAAGCCAGCGGGGCAACTTCAATCACGTTCCGTTCAATCAGTTTTTCGACCCGTTCAAAGCCAAGCATTTCAAACAGAGCGTCATACAACGGACGCAGATACGGGTCGACTTTCTGGCTCAGGTCACCCGGCAGAAACCCCAGTTTCTCACCGGCTTCTACCGCCGGACGGGTCAGCAGAATACGGCGGACTTCCTGACGCTCCAGCGCATCAACGGCTGCGGCCACGGCCAGATAGGTTTTCCCGGTCCCGGCCGGGCCGATACCGAAGGTAATATCATGGTCAAGAATATGGGCGATATAGCTGGCCTGATTCGGAGTTCGGGGTTTGATGACGCCCCGGCGGGTCTGGATATTCACCGCTTTACCATAATCAGGGACACTCTCCGCCGTTTGTTCCAGCACCCGGCTCTCTTTAATGGCCAGATGAATATCCTCAGGGTCGATATCTTTACTCTGTCCGCGCAGCGGGGCGGTATCCACATAAAGATCTTTCAGGATCTTTTCGGCCGCGTCTACGCATAACGCCTTCCCCGTCAGGGTGAAGCGGTTATCTATCCGGTTGATTTCAATGCCAAGCCGGCGCTCAAGGTGCTTCAGATTATCGTCAAACGGGCCGGTCAGACTCAGCAAACGTTGGTTATCTGCAGGTTCCAGTGCAATTTCACGGGTTTCGATATTCAAACTCATCCTCCAGGTCGCTAAGGGCCGGTTGTACAGCAGAGATCATTCTGGCGCTGACAATCGCAGGGATTGTCGTCACAGAACGGGGTTATCTGTAGGGATATCGGGGCGGAATTCGTAAATTCCACCCCTTTAGCTTAGCAAAGCTGTGACAGTCAGTGTCTGTCACAGCCATTAAGCGCTATCAGGGCTGCCAGATGCCGACACCGGACTCATTTTCTTTCCGGGTACGGGCAATAACGGAGGCGGGGGATTCTGTCACGCGCAGGCCCATGTCTTTCTCGGTACGGACGACGCGACCACGCAGTGAGTTCGGATAAACATCAACGATTTCAACATCAACGAATTTACCGATCATCTCCGGGTGACCTTCAAAGTTCACTACACGGTTGTTCTCGGTACGGCCGGAGAGTTCCATAATGTTTTTACGTGAAGTTCCTTCTACCAGCACACGCTGAACGGTGCCCTGCATCCGGCGGCTCCAGGCCATCGCCTGCTGGCTGATACGCTCCTGCAGGATGTAAAGACGCTGTTTCTTCTCGGCTTCACTCACATCATCCGGTAAGTCTGCCGCAGGCGTCCCGGGGCGAGCTGAATAGATAAAGCTGAAGCTCATATCAAAGTTAACGTCAGCGATCAGTTTCATGGTCTTTTCAAAATCTTCCTGGGTTTCTCCCGGGAAGCCAATGATAAAGTCAGAGCTTATCTGAATGTCAGGACGCGCTTCACGCAATTTGCGGATGATGGCTTTGAACTCCAGGGCAGTGTGCGCACGCTTCATCAGTGTCAGAATACGGTCGGCACCACTTTGCACCGGTAAGTGCAGGAAGCTCACCAGCTCCGGAGTATCACGGTAGACATCGATAATGTCATCGGTAAATTCAATCGGATGGCTGGTGGTGAAACGGATACGGTCAATACCGTCGATGGCGGCCACCAGGCGCAGCAAATCAGCAAAGGTACAGACTGAGCCGTCAAAGTTCTCACCACGATAGGCGTTAACGTTCTGACCCAGCAGGTTAACTTCACGGACGCCCTGGGCTGCCAGCTGTGCGATTTCAAACAGAATATCATCGCTCGGACGGCTGACTTCTTCACCACGGGTGTAGGGCACAACGCAGAAGGTACAGTACTTGTTACAGCCTTCCATGATAGAAACGAATGCGGTCGGGCCTTCTGCGCGGGGTTCCGGCAGGCGGTCGAATTTTTCGATTTCCGGGAAGCTGATGTCCACGACCGGGCTTTTATTACCACGGACGCTGTTGATCATCTCCGGCAGGCGATGCAGGGTCTGGGGTCCGAAGACGATATCCACATAGTGCGCCCTCTGGCGGATATGGTCACCTTCCTGGGAGGCGACGCATCCGCCGACACCGATAATCAGTTCCGGATTCTTATCTTTAAGATTTTTCCAGCGCCCCAGTTGGTGAAACACCTTCTCCTGAGCTTTTTCCCGGATAGAACAGGTATTCAGTAACAGTACGTCTGCCTCTTCGGCATTTTCGGTCAGCGTATAGCCGTGAGTACTGTTTAGCAGGTCTGACATTTTAGATGAATCATATTCGTTCATCTGACAGCCCCAGGTTTTAATATGTAATTTTTTCGTCATCGAACTGGCCATTGATTCAGTGCAAGGATGTGCAGGCGGCATATTGTAATGCTTTGCTGCTGTTGTGACCAGTGTAGCGGCTTTCCTGATTGTGACGGGATTTTCCGGTACACTGTTGCAAGTTAACATTAACCCGAAAACTTACGGGCAGTTGAGTGTTGGTAAGGATGATAGCATGCAGGAAGATCAATTTGATGTGGTGATTACCGGCGGGGGTATGGTCGGTGCGGCATTGGCTTGCGGCCTTGCCCGGCATCATTTCAGGGTGGCCGTGATTGAGCATCAGGCTGCCCCTGAATTTACCCCGCAAAGTCAGCCCGATGTCCGGATCTCAGCGATCGGTGCATCGTCAGTGGCATTACTGAAAGAATTAGCGGTCTGGGAGCGGGTGCAGGCGATGCGTTGTGCGCCTTATCGTCAGCTGGAAACCTGGGAATGGGAAAATGCGCATGCCGTTTTTGATGCCGCCTCTCTGGGATTACCGGAACTGGGCTATATGGTGGAGAACAGCGTCCTGCAGCGTGCGCTGTGGGAGCAGATGCAGGCGCAGGGCGTGACACTACTCTGTCCTGCCACCTTAGCGGCAGCAGAGTCTCAGCCGGACGGCTGGTCTCTGACCCTGGATGATGGCCGGAAAATTCATACCCGGCTGCTGACCGGCGCTGATGGTGCGAATTCGCAGGTACGCCGGCTGGCGGGTATCGGTGTCAGCGGCTGGGAATATGCACAGTCCTGTATGCTGATTTCAGTTGAGTGTGAGCAGTCTCCCGGAGACAGCACCTGGCAGCAATTTACGCCACAAGGCCCGCGCGCCTTTCTGCCCCTGTTTGGCAACTATGCTTCTCTGGTCTGGTATGACAGCGCAGCCCGTATTCGTCAGCTCTCTAAACTGTCTATGGCGCAACTGGAGCAGGAAATTGCGGCTCATTTCCCTGCCAGATGCGGTAAGGTGCGTGCGCTGACTGCTGGTTCATTCCCGTTGATCCGGCGTCACGCCAGCCGTTATGTCCGTCCGGGACTGGCACTGGTCGGGGATGCGGCTCATACGATTAATCCGCTGGCAGGGCAGGGCGTAAACCTGGGTTATCGTGATGTGGATGTGCTGATCGATGTCCTGGCGGAAGCCCGTCGTGAAGGGCACGACTGGTGGCAGCTCGCCACGCTGAATAAATATCAGCATAAACGGTACCGGGATAATTTGCTGATGCAGAACGGTATGGATCTGTTTTATCTGGCCTTCAGCAACCGGAATGCTCCGCTGACCGTTATTCGTAACCTGGGACTCATGGCAGCACAACGGGGTGGCTGGCTAAAGAAAAAAGCACTGAGTTACGCGCTGGGGTTGTAAGAGGCTCAGCCGGCAAGAACGGAAACGGCCTGCGGGTCGTTTTTTTATGGGATATTTATCAGGACGGGTCACAGAAAAGAAAAAAGCCCACCGAGGTGGGCTTTCAAAATTGGCTGGGGTGCAGGGATTCGAACCCCGGAATGCTGATATCAGAAACCAGTGCCTTACCGCTTGGCGACACCCCAATTGGTGCTTTTTTAATTATAAAACTTCTTCAAAATTGGCTGGGGTGCAGGGATTCGAACCCCGGAATGCTGGTATCAGAAACCAGTGCCTTACCGCTTGGCGACACCCCAATTTGTTTGGTGGCTACGACGGGATTCGAACCTGTGACCCCATCATTATGAGTGATGTGCTCTAACCAACTGAGCTACGTAGCCTGAGTACTGCTTTCAATGTGGCTGGGATACCTGGATTCGAACCAGGGAATGCCGGTATCAAAAACCGGTGCCTTACCGCTTGGCGATATCCCATCTCCGGGGAGCACACTGAAATTGGCTGGGATACCTGGATTCGAACCAGGGAATGCCGGTATCAAAAACCGGTGCCTTACCGCTTGGCGATATCCCAGTTGCTTACCTTAAAAGATAACGTTAAATGGTGCGGGAGGCGAGACTTGAACTCGCACACCTTGCGGCGCCAGAACCTAAATCTGGTGCGTCTACCAATTTCGCCACTCCCGCAAAACATGGTGGCTACGACGGGATTCGAACCTGTGACCCCATCATTATGAGTGATGTGCTCTAACCAACTGAGCTACGTAGCCATGTTTTTTTCGCGTTACCTTCAACGGCGTTGCGGGGCGCATTATGCGGAGTTGGCCCCTGATCGTCAACAAATTTTTTGACGTTTTTTGCCGAAAAAGGGCTGTTTGTCTGGTGAATAACCATAATGATTAATTGTTGTTCGCTTTGTGGTGCCGCTTTATGCAATCAGGTCCCGCCCCGCAGCCGTACAGGTCGGAACGTCACAATGATTCAACACGTTGCAGTCAGTCAAAGGGCGGCAGACAGAGCTGCACGGTGCAAAAAACACACACGAAAAAAAAGACCGTTAATCAACGGTCTTTTTCAGAGGGATAGCTGACGGCTTAATAAGCAGACTGATGGACGCCTACGGCACGGCCTGATGGATCATCCATACTTTTGAACGCTTCGTCCCATTCAATGGCTTTTGCTGAAGAACAGGCAACGGACGGGCCACCGGGTACGCATTCTGCTGCGGTCGGTACCGGGAACAATTCTTCAAAGATTTCACGGTACAGATACGCTTCTTTTGACGTCGGCGTATTGTGCGGGAAACGGAAGTGAGCCATTTCCAGTTGCTGATCGGTCACCTGAGCCGCGGCCACTTCTTTCAGGCTATCGATCCAGCTGTACCCGACACCGTCAGAGAATTGTTCTTTCTGGCGCCATGCGACGCTGTGAGGCAGGTAAGAGGAGAAACATTCACGCAGGATATGTTTTTCCATTTTACCGTTGCTGCCACACATTTTATCTTCCGGGTTAATACGCATCGCCACATCCAGGAATTTTTTATCCAGGAAAGGTACGCGAGCTTCCACCCCCCAGGCTGACATGGCTTTGTTGGCCCTGGCACAGTCATACATATGCAGTGCAGCCAGCTTACGCACGTTTTCTTCATGGAATTCTTTAGCGTTCGGCGCTTTATGGAAGTACAGGTATCCGCCAAAGACTTCGTCAGCACCTTCGCCTGACAGCACCATTTTAATGCCCATCGCTTTAATTTTACGGGACATCAGGTACATCGGGGTCGAAGCACGGATAGTGGTGACATCATACGTCTCGATGTGATAAATCACATCACGGATAGCATCCAGACCTTCCTGAACCGTAAAGTTAATTTCGTGGTGCACGGTTCCGAGGGAGTCAGCCACTTCTTTTGCAGCTTTCAGATCCGGCGCACCTTTCAGACCGACCGCAAAGGAGTGCAGCTGTGGCCACCAGGCATCACTTTTATCTTTATCTTCAATACGTTTTGCAGCAAAACGTTTAGTGATTGCCGAGATAATTGAGGAATCCAGACCGCCGGAGAGCAGAACCCCGTAAGGGACATCTGACATCAGGTGGCTTTTCACGGATTCTTCCAGCGCATCTTTCAGAGCGGCTGCATCAGTCACGTTAGCGGCAACGTTGTCATATTCCATCCAGTCGCGCTGGTAATACTGACGGATTTCACCGTCGACGCTGGACATATAGCTGCCCGGCGGGAATTCGCTAATGGTACGGCAGACAGGAACCAGAGCTTTCATTTCTGAGGCGGCAAACAGGTTACCGTGTTCATCATAACCGATATATAAAGGAATAATCCCGATATGGTCACGGCCAATCAGCCAGCTGTTCTTCTCTTTATCATACAGAATAAACGCAAACATTCCCTGCAGGTCATCCAGGAAATCCACGCCTTTTTCCTGATAAAGAGCAAGAATGACTTCACAGTCAGAACCGGTCTGGAACGCGTAGCGATCGCTTAATTTTTCACGCAGTTCCTGGTGGTTGTAGATTTCACCGTTGACCGCCAGGACGTGAGTTTTGTCGGCGTTGTACAGCGGCTGTGCTCCGTTATTGACATCGACAATTGATAAGCGCTCGTGTGCCAGAATCGCCTGGTCATCGGCATAAATTCCGGACCAGTCCGGGCCGCGGTGACGCATCAGACGGGATAATTCCAGCGCTTTCTTACGCAATTCAACGGGATCTGTTTTCAGATCCAGAACACCAAAAATCGAACACATAATCTACTCCTGAGTCCATATACGGTAATGTTATTTACACAAACTTGTTATCTGAGTGCAGCCTGTTCCGGCGCGATGTATAAGAAAATGCGCTATTTCACATCCTCCTGGCAAGTTATTTAGCACCTGAATGGAAAATAGTTGATCCGGGCGCCGGAATATTAAATTTCATCTAAAAAACCCGGTGTTTTTTTAGATGAAATTCAAAGAAATCTCTTTTCCGGTTATTTTTAAGGCATTCCGGCGGGCGGGGAAATTAGGGGCTGAGCTCAGGGAGTCACGGCAGCAGGGGGCATTGAGTATCATTTCAGCCCGTCGCTGCCGGGCTGAACTATCAGAAAAAGATCGGAGTCAGAAGAGATCAATGTCGGCGACAGACGGATAAATCCAGTCGGGACGGAAAGGCATGACATCGACATCATCGGCACTGGAGACGCCGGAGAGCACCAGGATGGTTTTCAGACCGGCCTGAAAGCCTGCCAGGATATCGGTACGCAGGTTATCGCCGATAATGACGGTTTCCTCAGAATGTGCATGCATCTTATTGAGTGCCGCCCGCATAATGTAAGGACTGGGTTTCCCGACCACGAACGGCCGCCGTGAGGTGATTTTCTCGATGCCGGCGCATAAGGCACCGCAGGCCGGAACGTAGCCCCGGGCATGAGAGTCCGGGTTGGTCGCAATAAAACGGGCCCCGTTAGCCACAAAGAATGCTGCTTTATGCATCATCTCCCAGTTAAACGACCGGGTCTCACCGACGATGACAAAGTCAGGGTTAATATCGGTAATGGTAAAACCGGCTTTATAAAGCTCATGGATCAAGGCGCCTTCACCGATGACATAGGCTTTTTTGCCTTCCTGCCGGCGCAGAAAATCGGCGGTTGCCATGGCTGAGGTATAAAAGACCGAGTCCGGCAGGGTAATACCGGCAGAGGAAAAGCGGTTAGCCAGGTCCTGTTCTGTCTGGGAGGGGTAGTTGGTCAGGACGACCAGCGGTACCTCTTTTTCCAGCAAGCCATGTAAAAACTCTTTGGCACCTTTGACTGCGGTATTATCGTGCATCAATACACCATCAATATCGCAGATTACATTTTTAAGGGTCATCAGGTCAGTCCGGGTCAATGAAATTATAGATGGCATCACTCGCCAAGCAGGTGCTGAAGTAAAAGACCATTCAGCATCGCGCGTTTGGCCAGCGCAAACGCGCCGATAGCGGAACGATTGTCCAGTTGCGATCGTACAACAGGCAAATGACGGCGAAAATCATTGAGTACCTGCGTATCAATACAGCGCTGGATGATCGGAAACAGGACGCTTTCTGCGGCGGTAATGTCGCCTGCCAGCACAATTTTTTGCGGATTAAATAAGTTGATCATCATCGCCAGCGCTTTTCCCAGATGGTAGCCGACGTCTTTTATCAGGTTTTGCGCCAGCGGATCGCCATTATTGGCGGCAGTGCAGATATCCGCCATTGTGCATGCGTCGGCGGTTAATTCACCCGGGTAGCCTTTTGCCAGCAGTGATTGTGCCCGTTTAACTATAGCCGTATTAGACGCGAGGGTTTCCAGACAACCGAAATTACCGCAATAACAGCGTTCTCCTAAAGGATCCACCTGTACGTGACCAATTTCACCCACGTTTCCGTTACTGCCATAAAAGATGTTGCCGTTCACAATAATCCCGGCACCGGTGCCGCGATGGATACGCACCAGAATAGAGTCCGCACAGTCCCGGCTTGCACCAAAATAGTGCTCAGCCAGTGCCAGGCTGCGGATATCATGACCGACAAAACAGGCTGTCTTAAAACGCGCCTCCAGGTTTCTGACCAGCGGCCACCCGGTGTCACCGATGTGTGGCATAAAACGGACAATCCCCTGAACCGGGTCAACCAGCCCGGGTAAAATGACCGAAATGGCGATCAGCTCCTGTAAAACCGGCTCACATTCAATAATAAAGGCATCGATGGCGGCAAACAGCGCCTGTTCCAGCGCCGGTACACTGTCATCGGGGATCGGATAATGCTTTTCGGTCAGCAGGGCTCCGCCCAGATCAAACAGTGCCAGCGTAGTATCTTTGCGACCGAGACGGATAGCGATGGTATGAAAGCCCTCATTCACGGTCACAATTGAGATAGCGCGTCGTCCCCCGGTTGAAGCCTGCTGTTCAACTTCTTTGATCAGACCGCGCTCAATCAACTGACGGGTGATTTTGGTGACACTGGCGGGCGCAAGCTGGCTGATTTCCGCAATCTGTATGCGGGAAATGGGCCCATCCTGATCAATCAGTTGATACACGGCTGCGCTGTTTAACTGTTTTACAAGATCAATGTTACCAATTTGCGTCTGTCTGCCAGTAACCATTCAATACTTACCTGCTGAAAACTTCGTTACCATTAACGAACGTTTTTAATATATTAAAATCATGCGTGAAAACAGTCAGGTTAGCGACTTTTCCTCGCTGTAGAGACCCCAGTTGCTTTTCAACGCCTATCGCTCTGGCGGGATAAAGTGTGGCCATACGCAGGGTTTCTTCAAGAGAAATCCCCAGATGCTCAACACTGTTGCGGACAGCTTCAATCATGGTCAGTGATGACCCACTCAGAGTGCCATTTTCATCCACACACAAGCCGTTACGATAGTATATTGTTTTACCGGCAAAAATGAACTGTTCAATTTCTGCCCCTGCCGGTGCCGTAGCATCGGTCACCAGGATCAGCTTTTCACCTTTAATTTTTTTCGCATTGCGGATATTCGCGTAATGAACATGCAGGCCATCGGCAATTACCCCGCACCAGATATCAGGTGAATCGAAAATTGCCCCGATAAGCCCGGGCGCGCGTCCGGCAAATGCAGGCATGGCATTATACAGATGAGTGGCACTGCTGATGCCGGCGTTGAAACCCGCCATGGCTTCTTCATAGGTGGCTTCCGAATGTCCGGCAGAGACGATAATTCCTGCCTCACATAACGCGCGAATATCGTCGGTGCTGACTTTTTCCGGGGCCAGGGTGATTTGTGAAATAACGTCAGCATTATCGCAGATAAACTGCAGTAATGAGGCTGAACAGGGGCGGATCAGGGCTGCGTCGTGGGTCCCTTTCTTAACCGGACTCAGCCAGGGGCCTTCGATATGCAGTCCCAGAGCCTGATGCTGATGGCGGGCCAGCCATTCTTTCATGGTACCGACCGCTTTGAAAATCATCTCGTCGCTGCTGGTAATAAGCGTCGGTAAGAAACTGGTACAACCGGATTTTTCATTCGCCCGCTGCATCGTTTCCAGTGTCGTAAGGCTCAGTGCCGACAGTTCGTCATTAAACTGGACCCCTCCGCAACCATTCAGTTGCAGGTCGATAAAACCTGCTGAAATATTTGCGCCCGCGACATCGGTTTGCGGAATATGAGCGGGCAGGGTTTCTGCCGGGCAAATTTCTTCAATCAGTCCGTTGTTCACCACAAGGGCGTAGTTATCCAGTACCTGAAAGCCGGTATAAATCCGGCCGTTTACTAAAGCATACATACCATGGTCTCCCCGGATAACGCCACCGGTTCCGGCGCTACCTGTATTACTAATCAGTTTAAATATTATGAATATTTTCTGCTTCCATTTCACGGAAGTAATTCAGTGTTTTCACTTTCAGCTCCTGCGTGGCTGGGGCATCGCATACGATGATGGATTTTTCATGTAACTGCAGGCAACTGATGGTCCATAGATGGTTGACATTGCCTTCTACGGCGGCCTGCAGAGCCAGTGCTTTCACCTGCCCGGTGACCAGGATCATAATCTCTTCCGCATCCAGTAATGTTCCGACACCGACAGTCAGTGCATATTTAGGGACCTGGCTGACATCGTTATTAAAAAAGCGGGAATTAGCCACCCGGGTTTCCTGCGTCAGCGTCTTAATTCGGGTGCGCGACGCCAGGGATGACGCGGGTTCGTTGAATGCAATATGCCCGTCATTACCGACTCCGCCCATAAAGAGATGTATTTTTCCGTACTGACGGATTTTTTCTTCATAACGGCGGCACTCTTCCTCAATATCGGGAGCATTACCGTCCAGTAAGTTGATGTTTTCTTCGGGAATATCGATATGGTCGAAGAAGTTTCGGTGCATAAAACTATAATAACTTTCCGGATGTTTTCTGGCTAATCCGACATATTCGTCCATATTAAAAGTGACCACATGTTTAAAACTCACCTCTCCGCGCTGATGCATTTCAATCAACGCCTTGTAGGTTTGTAACGGAGTTCCTCCGGTGGGTAACCCCAGGACAAACGGGCGCTCTGCGTTTGGCTGAAAGGCATTAATTCTTTGGGTAATATAGCGCGCAGCCCAGAGTGCGACTCCGGCAGCAGTGTCCAGCGGGATAAGTCTCATGTATTACCTCAATGAAGTGAGTGAAATCAGTTAACAATACGAGGGTGCCGGTTAAAAGATGACAAACGTCAGACATAATAGCACCGGGTCGCTCTGGTTGTGATGATAATTTGTATTATAAAATAAGTTCCCCGGGTCTGCCAGTGGCACAGGGATTGCAAAATAATTTATGTTGACTTTTATCATGTTTTATCAGGAATTAATTTGCGAAGCGAATTAAAATCCTCATACACTCTGCTCGGGTTCCGGAGCGAATGTTTTTCGGCCCTTACAGGCGATAACGCTCTGCAGATACACCACATAAACAGCTGGTTTATTAGGGGGAAGTAGTGAGTATATTAAGTTATATGCAACGGGTGGGGCGGGCACTGATGGTGCCGGTCGCGACACTTCCGGCAGCAGCTATCCTGATGGGGGTGGGTTACTGGCTGGATCCGGAAGCCTGGGGTGCAGGGAATGCCCTGGCGGCATTACTGATAAAATCCGGATCGGCGATTATCGATAATATGTCGGTATTATTTGCTATCGGGGTCGCCTACGGTATGTCGAAAGACAAAGACGGCGCGGCCGCATTAACCGGTTTTGTCGGTTTTCTTGTAGTGACGACGCTTTGTTCGCCGGCGGCAGTGGCGATGATACAGAAAATTCCGGTCGATACTGTTCCTGCGGCGTTCGGAAAAATCAATAACCAGTTTGTCGGTATTCTGGTCGGAGTACTTTCTGCAGAAGTGTATAACCGCTTCAGTCATGTGGAGCTCCCCAAAGCACTGTCTTTCTTCAGCGGCCGACGATTAGTTCCGATCCTCGTCTCCTTTCTGATGATCCTGGTCGCTTTTATACTGATGTATGTCTGGCCGGTGATCTTTGGCGGACTGGTCTCCTTTGGCGAACATATACAGAAAATGGGGGCGGCTGGCGCGGGGATTTATGCCTTCTTTAACCGTTTACTGATCCCGGTGGGTCTGCATCATGCCCTGAACTCGGTATTCTGGTTTGATGTGGCCGGTATCAACGATATCCCTAAATTCCTCGGCGGCGCTCAGTCGATTGCGGATGGCACCGGGATTGTGGGTATCACGGGCCGTTATCAGGCCGGATTCTTCCCGGTGATGATGTTTGGTCTGCCCGGTGCCGCGCTGGCAATATGGCGTTGCGCCCGGCCGGAAAACCGCGCCAAAGTCGGCGGAATTATGATGGCGGCGGCTTTTGCCTCTTTCTTTACCGGGATCACTGAGCCGCTGGAATTTTCCTTTATGTTTGTGGCGCCGGTGCTGTTCTTCATTCATGCGGTATTAACCGGTATTTCTGTCTTTATTGCGGCGCAAATGCACTGGATTGCCGGGTTTGGTTTTAGTGCCGGGCTTGTCGACCTGGTCTTATCCACCCGTAACCCGCTGGCTACTCACTGGTATATGCTGATCCCGCAGGGGCTGGTGTTCTTTGTTATTTACTATCTGGTCTTCCGTTTCACTATTCTGAAGTTTGACCTGAAAACTCCCGGTCGGGAACTGGCCGTCAGCGGTGATGAATCCGACGGCTATGATGAGGATGTTGACTCGTCTGTCGGCGATGAGTCAGAAACTGAAACCCTGGCCCGCCGTTATATCAGTGCGGCCGGAGGGTCAGAAAACCTGACCACCATCGATGCCTGTATTACCCGCCTGCGCCTTGGGGTCAGGGACACCGGTAACGTCAATGACCAACTGGCGAAAAAACTCGGTGCCGCAGGGGTCATCCGCCTGAATAAACAGAGTCTTCAGATAGTGGTCGGTACCCGTGCGGAAAGTATCGCCAGTGCAATGAAAATCGTGCTGGCGAAAGGACCGGTAGCCGCTGCCGTGGATCCCGGCAGTGCCCCGAAGGTGGCCGCCCCGGAAATGGCGGTACGAAACACTGACATCCCCGGGGTACCTGTCGTGGCGACGCTGGTGGCACCCGTCAGCGGTGAAGTGATTGCCCTGGAAGAGGTCCCGGATGATGCATTTGCCTCTAAAGCGGTCGGTGAGGGTGTTGCCATTAATCCCACCGGGGATACGGTCGTGGCTCCGCTGGCCGGCACCATAGTGAAAATTTTCGCCACCCGCCATGCTTTCTGTCTGGAGTCTGAAGAAGGTGCGGAAATCATTGTCCATATGGGGCTGGATACGGTCTCGTTGCAGGGCGAAGGATTTACCGCGTTGGTCAATGAGGGCGATGTGGTGACAGCCGGTCAGCCGGTATTGAAGATGGATATGGATTATCTGCGGCAGCATGCCCGTTCGATGATAAGCCCGGTCGTGGTCAGTAACAGTGAGGATTACCAGGGCCTGAAGATTCTGGCAACGGGACAGGTCGTGGCGGGTGAAACACCGCTGTATGAAATAAAAGGCTAATCTCTTTACCCGTGACAGAAGGCAGGAAGTGATTCCTGCCTTTTTTTGTCGTTGTTTATCAACAAACGGTTGTTTCCCGACGCTGCTTTGTGGATCATATCCGGTAACTTAACGGGTGACCTGCCCTGATATACGTACTGAGGATATTGAGATGAGTGAGGCAGAAGCCCGCCCAACTAACTTTATTCGTCAGATTATTGACGAAGACCTGGCTAGCGGTAAGCACAAAACTGTGCATACGCGTTTTCCACCTGAGCCGAACGGCTACCTGCATATTGGCCATGCGAAATCTATCTGCCTGAATTTCGGCATTGCGCAGGATTATCAGGGGAAGTGTAATTTACGTTTTGATGATACCAACCCGGTCAAAGAAGATGTTGAATTTGTCGAGTCAATCAAGCGTGATGTGCAATGGCTGGGATACCAGTGGGATGACCAGATCCATTATTCTTCAGATTATTTTGAGCAACTGTATCAGTACGCCGTAGAACTGATCCGGAAAGGGCTGGCTTACGTTGATGAGCTGACTCCGGAACAAATCCGTGAATATCGTGGTTCGCTGACATCTGCGGGTAAAAACAGCCCATATCGTGACCGTAGTCCTGAAGAGAACCTGGCGCTGTTCCGGAAAATGCGTGATGGTGGTTTTGCCGAAGGGACTGCCTGCCTGCGTGCAAAAATCGATATGGCGTCCAGCTTTATGGTGATGCGTGACCCGGTACTGTACCGGATCAAATTTGCGGAACACCATCAAACCGGGGATCAGTGGTGCATCTATCCGATGTACGACTTTACGCACTGTATTTCCGATGCGCTGGAAGGGATCACGCATTCACTCTGTACACTGGAATTCCAGGACAACCGTCGTTTGTACGACTGGGTGCTGGATAATATCTCTATTGAGGTACACCCGCGTCAGTATGAGTTCTCGCGCCTGAATCTGGAATACGCGGTGATGTCCAAGCGTAAACTGACGCAGCTGGTGGCAGAAAATGTTGTAGAAAGCTGGGATGACCCCCGTATGCTGACCGTATCAGGCTTACGTCGTCGTGGCTACACCGCGGCGTCTGTCCGCGAGTTTTGCCGTCGTATCGGTGTGACCAAACAGGATAACATCGTCGAAATGGCCTCGCTGGAGTCCTGTATTCGTGATGATCTGAACGAAAACGCGCCGCGTGCGATGGCCGTTCTTGATCCGGTCCGGGTGGTGATTGAAAACCTGCCGGAAGGCCATAGTGAAGTTATTACTATGCCGAATCATCCTAACCGTCCGGAAATGGGCACCCGTGAGGTGACCTTCAGCCGCGAAGTGTGGATTGATCGTGCTGACTTCCGGGAAGAAGCGAATAAGCATTACAAACGTCTGGTGACCGGCAAAGAAGTCCGCCTGCGTAATGCCTATGTGATCAAAGCTGAGCGCGCCGTGAAGGACGAAGACGGCAACATCACCACTATCTATTGCCAGTGTGATACAGAAACGCTGAGCAAAGATCCTGCTGACGGCCGTAAAGTGAAGGGCGTTATCCATTGGGTCTCGGTCAGTGCCGGTTTACCGGCGGAATTTCGCCTGTACGATCGTCTGTTCAGTGTGCCTAACCCGGGGGCTGAAGACGATTTCCTGTCGACAATTAACCCGGATTCACTGAATATCTGCCACGGTTATGTGGAACAGAGTCTGCAAAATGCAGAAGCCTCTTCACCGTATCAGTTCGAACGTGAAGGGTATTTCTGTGCTGACAGCGTTTATTCCGGACCGGAAAAGCTGGTTTTCAACCGTACCGTCGGGTTGCGTGATACCTGGGCCAAAGCCGGTGTCTGAGTCGTAAAAACGGAGAAAAACGCCACATCAGTGGCGTTTTTTTTTATAAAGAAAATGAGCATGCTTCCGGCATCGCTTTGCGTAATAATCTGTCATTCCCGCAAGTCTCCGCCATTCCTCCCCGGGATTTCTTTTTTGTGAAGCGAATCATAAAACACTGATCTGCTTCAGAAAATCATTGATAATTTTCGTCGCGAAAAATATGCTGCACTGACACCGGATAAATAATAATCCAAGAGAATATAAGATTATTTCTGCTGTTCCGGGGACTCATCAGATAATGAAACGTGCGTTATTATCAGGAAGGAAACCCTCCTATGGAAAAAGGATATCCGGGTAACAGGGCGGGCAGATTGTGCCTTTTGCTGTCCTGTAGCTTTATTTCACTCTCTCCGGAAAGTTATGCCAGCGGTTTTTTTGAAGACAGTCGATTGACCGGTGATATTTATTACTGGCAACGGGAGAGGGATCGTAAAGAAGCTGGTCAAAGTAATTACCAGACAAACCTCTCTCATGGTACCTGGAACGGGCATCTTGATTTTTCATCCGGCACAGTCGGCGGTCTTTTCAGCGCAGAAATTGCGGCATTTACCGCCATCGAGATGATGGAATCTTCCGGCAGTGCACACCCGAATGAAATCGCCTTTTCTGCATCTGACCGGGCTTATTCTGAAGCATGGGGCGGGGATAAAAGCGGTATCAGTCTGTATAAAGCCGCGGGCACCCTGAAATACGGTCCGTTAAACCTGCGTGCCGGGTATCTTCAGCCGCAGGGACAAACCTTACTGGCTCCGCACTGGAGTCTTCTTCCCGGTACTTACCGGGGGGCTGAGGTTCGCTATTCTCCGGAGAATACCGGCGGCGGAGACCTGAAATTATCCTACATGTGGGCGGACCGCTATAAAGCTCCCTGGCATCTGAAACTGGATCGCTTTTATAAAAACGACAGCCGTAGCCGCATCGCTTATCTGCATTCTTTGGGCGCGGAGTATGACTTCAGGAATGGTCTGGTCCTCGAAACCGCGGCGGGGCAGGCAAAAAACTACATCAATCAGTATCTGGCTAAAACCAGTTATACGGTCGATGTAGCGGGATCGCCGTTGACCGGGAGTTACCAGTTTTACGGAGCTCAAAATCAACATTCGCAGGAAGCGGCTAACCAGATGTATCAGGGAATGGCCTGGCTGCAAGCCGTTACCCTGGCGTATCGCTACGGACCGGTGAGCTGGCGACTGGAAGCGACACAGGTCAGCGCTCCGGGGCGGCAGGGTTATTTTTTACAGCGAATGACACCCACTTATGCGTCATCGAATGGCCGGATGGATATCTGGTGGGATAACCGTTCTGATTTTAATGCTCATGGCGAAAAAGCGGTGTTTATCAGCGGAATGTATGATTTAGCGCACCTGAAGTTACCCGGCTTTGCTGTCGGCGCCTCCTTCGTCTATGGCTGGGATGCCAGGCCGTCTTCAGTGAATGACTCGCCTGATCGCTGGTATCGTGCCGGCAATCGTCTGCGGGAGTCGGCGTGGAGCCTTGACGGAATTTATACCGTGCAGGAAGGTCGGGCGAAAGGCACGTTCTTCAAATTACATTTCACCCGTTATAACAATCATTCCGATATTCCTTCCGGGGCCGGAGGATACGCAAATATATTCCAGGATGAAAAAGACATTAAATTTCTCATGGGATTCCCTTTCTCGCTGAAATAAGGAAGGGGACAGAGAATAACGTCCCGCTGGCGCCATTTTTACTGCAACGCACTGATATTTGGTTTTTTTGCCAGTCGGTTCAGACAAACAGTTTTCATTCGTAACAGAAAAAGCCCGGCCGGATGATAAAAATTCTGTTTACACAGTAACGTCAGAAGAGAATGTCGCAGTAAAGAAGCGGAAGTATTCTGCCGGACATTGACCTGGCTTATCCGGTGTTATCAGTTAACGATTAAGGATAATAAGTTATGTTAACCCGTAGATGTTGGTTATCTGCAGTGATCAGTACGATGTTAATTTCAGCCTCTGCATGGGCGGATCAGCAGACGATTGATCAAATGAGCCATTTTGGCGTAAAGGTTGCAGTGGAAGATAATTTTGCTGCGCAGCACGGGGTCAATTGTGCGGCATCAGGCGGAGATTGGGGGTCCTGCTATCAGGCCACGATCACCCTGACGAATCCCGGTGCTGCATTACAAAGTCATGACTGGGCTATCTGGTTTTCTGGTATTCGTCAGGTACTCGCAACAGACAATGACCAGTTCAGAATTACCCATGTTGTCGGTGATTTACATAAAATTGAGCCGACAGAAACGTTCCGGGGGTTCCCTGCCGGAGGCTCTATCGTCTTACCGGTAATAAATGAATACTGGCAGTTATCGCTTTCGGATGTGTTGCCCCGCTGGTATGTCACCTCTTCACAGGGAACACCCAAAGTCATTGCGGCGACTGCCACCGAAAACCTGTCAGAAATAACGACATTACCCGCCAGCCAATGGAAGCGGACGCCGGATGATGCCAACATTTTAATGACGGCGGAAAATCGCTACCTGAAAAACCAGCTAACCTCGCCGGTACCGGCGGCAGAGTTACGTGGCCACATTCTTCCGACACCGCGTAGTGTTGAGATCACTGCGGGCAACGTCAGTCTGAAGCAGGGGATCGCTGCGGATCTGCGGGCTTTGCCGGCTGACAGCGCTAATGTGATCACCGAAGAATTCCGGGAAGCCGGGGTCAGAACCGATGGCAGTTATCCGGTGATCACTGCTATTGATCCCGCGGGGTTCAAAGAAGAGGGGGTTAAGGAAGGTGCTTACCGGCTGCAAATTAGTCAGGAGCGTGCTGAAATTATCGGCTACGATAGCCTTGGGGTATTTAACGGTTTGCAGTCACTGAAGCAACTGATACCCGCGACGGGAGAACCGCTGATCCCGGTCATGAACCTCAGTGATTCCCCCCGGTTTGCCAACCGCGCTATTTTTATCGATGTGGCCAGAAACTTTCATTCAAAGGCCGCTATCCTGCGTACCCTGCAACAGATGTCGCGGTATAAACTGAATATTCTGCATTTACACTTATCAGATGATGAAGGCTGGCGAATTGAGATCCCGGGGCTGCCTGAACTGACGTCTGTCGGGGCAAATCGTTGCCATGATGTCTCTGAAACACGCTGTCTGTTACCGCAACTGGGGTCCGGCCCCGATACTTCAACGACCGGAAGTGGTTACTTCAGCCGTGAGGACTATATTGAGATCCTCCGGTATGCTAATGCGCGGCAAATTACCGTTATCCCTGAAATTGATATGCCTGCTCATGCCCGTGCGGCTGTGATCTCCATGGAAGCGCGGTATAAAAAGCTGATGGCCGAAGGGAAAGTCAGCGAGGCTAACCAGTATCGCTTACAGGAAGACGGTGATGACTCTTCTGTGACGACCGTACAATATTATGATCGTACCAGTTTTATTAATCCCTGCCTGCCATCAGCGCAGCGGTTCGTCAGCAAAATCATGAATGAACTTATCGCAATGCACCGGGAAGCAGGGCAACCACTGGAAACCTGGCATTTCGGCGGTGACGAAGCAAAAAATATCTATCTGGGGCCGGGATATACCGATAAAAATCATCCGCAACCCGGTAAAGGTCAGCGTGATTTGAGCCTGCAGGATAAGCCCTGGGCGAAGTCTGCCAGTTGCCGTCAGCGGATCCAGCAGGGGGAGGTTGGTGACTTTACACATCTGCCTGGCTGGTTTGCACTCCAGGTCAGCCAGCTGGTGCAATCAGCGGGGCTGAAAAATATGCAGGCGTGGCAGGACTGACTGAAAGCCATCAGTTCAGCCAGTGAATTTGCAACAGGAACCGTGACTCTTAACTTCTGGGATCCACTGTATTGGGACGGCGTGAATTCGGCCGGTGAATGGGCAGAGAAGGGGTATCGGATCATTGTTTCTTCGCCGGATTATCTCTATCTCGATATGCCCTATGAAGTTGATCCGCAGGAGCCGGGATATTACTGGGCAACCCGTTTCAGCGATGAACAGAAAATCTTTACCTTTTCACCGGATAATCTGCCCATGAACGCAGAAACATCGACCGACCGTGACGGAAAAGTCTTTTCAGCCACAGGTCAGGGCAGGTGGCCGGGGGCTGCGGGGATGTCGGCCCAGGTATGGAGCGAAATCGTCAGAACCGACGAGCAAATGGAATACCGGCTATACCCGAGGTTGCTGGCCGTTGCAGAAAGAGCCTGGCACAAAGCTGACTGGGAACTGCCGTATCAGCCAGGGAAGACCTTTGAAAAAGGTAAAACCAGGCATGTTAATCAGCAACAACTGCAGGCAGACTGGAACCGCTTTGCGACACTTCTGGGGAGGTCTGTTTTACCGACGCTGGATACTGCAGGTATCAGCTACCGGATCCCGGTACCAGGGGCGCGTATCCGTAACGGGGTGCTGGAAGCAAATACCTCTCTGCCGGGCGTCAGAATTGAATATTCCACCGATGAGGGGCAACACTGGATGGATTATCAGGAGCAGCAACCGCCGGCAGTCACCGGTAAAATTCTGGTGAGGTCCCGCAGCTCTGACGGACTCCGTAGCGGAAGAGTGGTCAGTCTTCAGGCTGACTGATGACGGGCTGTCGCCACGTCCGCCTTTCAACGGAAGTGGCGACAGGAACCGGATTATTTCTTCAGTTTACTGAGGGGACTCATCGATACAGGATCCTGCAGTGAAACAGGATCCTGTTCCGGTAGCGGGGCTTCACCCGGAGTGTAAGGGCGCAGCCTGCGGATCCGCGGACGAAGGATCACACCCGGCATGGCGCGTAACTTACGGCGTAACTGATTTTTAGCCGGACGTTCGTGATAAAGCTTCAGAACAATGACCGAGAATGCCAGTAATGCGGTTAAGCCGTTGGCTGTCATCACGGGGACATCGCTGACGCGGAAGCCGTACCAGGTCCAGCAGGAAACGCCGAAAAACAGTGCAGACCACATCCCCAGCGATAGAGCTTTGGTATCCCGGTTACGGATAATATGCAGTACCTGCAGAAAAAACGAACCGGTGGTTACCCAGGCCGCGACGGTTCCCAGAGCGACAGGCCAGGGAGAAAGGAAATAGGTCGCCAGTAACGCCAGCATCGCGGTAACCACTACAATATAAACACTTTTCATGGCTTATCATCCCCCATTATCTTCAACTGTTGCTGCATATCGTCGATCGTACGGGTCAGGTCTGCGATGAATTTCGGCTCTCCGGCCAGAGACCCTAACAGCTTTTTCTGGCCCGCAAAGGCCGTAACCGGATCAACACTGGCAAAAATTGCTTTGAAATCGACACTACTACACGCTCTGTCCTGATAGTCAAAAGGCAGGGAGTGGTTCGCGACCTTCTGCATAAACAGGAAATATAACGCGACCAGACGTAGCGTTGCCTGCGGTGTTTTCCCCTGCTGATAGCGGGCTTTCAGGGTCGGAACAATAAACTCATGCAGTTTGGCAATACTGTCAGAAGATACCCTCTGACAGGTATCACGTACCCGTTCGTTACCGAAACGTTGCAGCACAGTCTGACAATAGCGGGTTAAATCAATCGGTGAGTCGCCCAGTGCCGGGATGACATCCTGACTGACATACTCAGTGATCCACTGACGAACTTCGGGTAACAGGCTCTGGTCAATATAGTCCTTACCGAGCAATCCTCCGGCCCAGGCAATACCGCTATGGCTTGCGTTCAGTACGCGGATTTTAGCTTCTTCGTAAGGGATAACATCATCTGCAAATTCCACACCTGCCTTTTCCAGCGCCGGACGTCCGGCAATGAAATCATCGCGCATCACCCATTGTGTGAATGACTCACAGCTGACAGGGGCATTGTCATCGTTGATCCCCTGTGCGCGCAGGCGTTGCAACAGTCCGTCATCTGAGGCGGGTGTGATACGGTCGACCATACCGTCCGGGGTACTGATATTCTGTTCAAGCCACCGGGCTAATGCGTCATCCTGACGGGCAGCAACAAATTCTGTTAACCCGCGACGGAAACTTTCTCCGTTACTGCGCAGGTTATCGCAACTGAGCAGCGTAACCGGACCTGCGTTATTCTCCCGCCGGGCAGTCAGGATCTTATAGAGAGCACCATACAGGGTAACCGTGTCTGCGGTACCGGCAAGATCACTTTGTATAGGTGCTGCATTCAGATCCAGATGGCCGTCATCAGTCAGAAAATAGCCACCTTCGGTGACGGTAAAAGAGATTATTCTGGTTTCAGGGCGGGAACCTTCACTGACGACTGCCTGTATTTGCGGGTCCCAGAGGATGACATTACGAATTGCTGAGAGCGTGTGGTAGGCAATATTGCCTTCAGGAGAGATAACTTCGAGTGTGTAACGCCCTTGCTGTCGGGCCAGATGTTTGAGTGTCTGCTGTGTGCTGCTGTTACGAATATTTGCCAGTGAAATAGACCAGAGGGTATCACCGCTTTCATGTAACTCATTCAGATACCAGCACTGATGAGCCCGATGAAAAGCACCTGCACCCAGATGCAGCCAGACCGATTGTTCAGTTCTTTTTGTAGTCAAATGCATTCCTTAATCTGTAACAGATAGTCATAATGTTACTGGTAACCTTAACATGAATATTCGGCAGATTAAAATTACAACAGCAGGGGAAATGACGTTAAGGGCAGGGAATGAGACAGCGGGGTGGTGTTTTTATATTTAAAATCAATTAATTACAATTATAAGAAATTGCTATCGTTATCTGATGACAATAAAAAACCGCGACAATGCCGCGGTTTTGAGCGGATGACCGGGAAGTCACCGGCGAAAGACACTCGCTTTTCCAGCCGGTTACAGGCTGCTATCAACATGACGAAAATGCTTATTTATCGTTATGTAAGGTGTCGTCTTCGCGGCAATCACCCGTAGTACAGTGACCATACAGGTAGAGACTGTGGTTGGTCAGCTTAATGCCAAAACGTTTAGCAATTTCACGCTGACGCTGTTCAATTGACTCATCGCTGAACTCAATAACCTTGCCACAATCCAGGCAAATCAGATGGTCATGGTGCTGCTGTTGGGTCAATTCAAAGACTGATTTACCGCCTTCGAAGTTATGACGCGTTACGATACCCGCATCATCAAACTGGTTCAGTACGCGATACACCGTGGCCAGACCAATTTCTTCGCCCATATCAATCAGGCGTTTGTACAAATCTTCCGCACTAACGTGATGGCATTCAGGTTCCTGAAGAACTTCCAGAATTTTCAGTCTCGGAAGCGTGACCTTCAGACCGGCCTTTTTCAGTGCGGAGTTATTGTCAGTCATGCAGTTATTGTCCTGTTACTTTTGAAAATGACTTTGGCAAAGCGCCATGAAGTTCGGTAATGACCTTATTTTTTTTGATTCATTATAGAACCGAAGTATCGAAATTGAAACTACAGGCCCGGGCCGGTTTTCCCTGAGGAAAGGTCGCGGAACACCGTGAAATGCAGGCCTGTCAGGGATAGTGACAATCTGATACAAAAAAGATATTCCCGGAAATCGCACGAAAGGAAAAATACAAGCGTCGACATCGGGAAATAGCTCAGAGCCCGCTGGTCATTTTAGCCGGCTCTGCAGATGCTGAAGTGAACACTACCACAACTGATACAAAAAACCCTACTAAGCGTTGAGGATTTCTTTCAGTTGCAGTTCATCGGAAATTTGCGCGACCCATTGGCTGACACGTTCGTTGGTCAGTTCAGGCTGGCGGTCTTCATCAATGGCCAGGCCCAGGAAGTGTTTATCATCGGCCAGCCCTTTGGAGGCTTCAAAATGATAACCCTCTGTCGGCCAGTGACCAACGATGACTGCACCTTTTGGCTCGATGATGTCCCGCAGTGTGCCTAATGCATCACAGAAGTATTCCGCATAGTCTTCCTGATCACCGCAGCCGAACAGGGCAACCAGTTTGCCGTTAAAGTCAATGTCTTCCAGAGTCGGGAAAAAATCGTCCCAGTCACACTGCGCTTCACCGTAGTACCAGGTCGGGATCCCCAGCAATAGAATATCGAAAGCGTCCAAATCTTCTTTGGTACTTTTAGCGATGTCGTGCACTTCAGCAACGTCTTTACCCAAGTGTTTTTGGATCATTTTTGCGATGTTTTCAGTGTTACCGGTATCGCTGCCAAAAAAGATGCCTACGATTGCCATGTGGGGTTAACCTCTTGAATCTTAAAATCAGATGAATGTAATTTCCGTACAGATGCGCGAATAATAGCAGACCTGAGATGTGGGCGGTACTTGTAAACGAGTCAGATTTATCCCTGAGTGCGCAACACAGATTTAACGCTTTTTCAGCTGCGCCAGGATGATTTGTTCGATGAGTTCGCTGCGACTCAACTGTTGTTCTGCCGCCAGTGAGTTCAGTGCATCGACCACATCACTGTTCATTTTAAGCTCTACCCGCTGTAATCCGCGCACTCTGTCCCGTTTTAGCTGGTTGCGTTTATTTATGCGTAACTGTTCGTCACGGGAAAGCAGACTGGTTTTAGGACGACCGGGTCTGCGTTCATTCGCGAATAAATCGAGCGTAGTACGATCCGTATTTTCTTTTGCCATGATTTTTGAAACTGAACACCTGCGATGTATCAGATACACGCAGCATAGTGATGAATGAATACGGTTATCATGCTAAAAGCACACGATAAAATTTTAGCGCGCAATCATACTCCAGTGAGATGACAGACGCCAATGTTAAAACGCGGCCAGCCCCTGATTTCAGGTGACGGACATAAAACGTCGCACAGCACTGATGACGGCATCAGGCTTTTCTGCATGCACCCAGTGACCCGCACCGGCAATAATATGGGCTTTTGCTGCCGGGAATTGAGCCAGAAGGGGCTCCCGATAGTGATTATCCAGATAAGAGGATAAGGCACCCCGAATAAAGAGGGCAGGGCCAGGCCAGGCAGGACACTCTTCCCAGCCGGAAATGGTCGTGTAATTATCCCAAAGTGCAGGAACATTGAATAACCACTCTCCCTGACGGAATGACTTCAGCAGGAAATTAATGACCATGTCATCCTGCAGCAAAGGACGCATTAGTTGCGCTGCAGCTTCCCGTTGGGTGATACCCGCTTCGCTGACGGCCTGCAGTGCTGCAAAAATAGCATCATGCCGACGGGTCTGATAATTGACGGGGGCGATATCAATAATTACCAGTCGCTTGACCCGTTCCGGTGCCAGGGCTGTCATCGCCATGGCTATTTTCCCGCCCATGGAATGGCCTATCACATTCACCTGATCCAGGTGATGGTTATCCAGCGTCTGCAGCATATCCTGCGCCATGACCGCATAGTCCATCCCGGCGGCTCGCGGAGAACGGCCATGGTTACGGACGTCCACCTGTAATACTGTCCTGTGCGGATGCAGGCTGCGGGCCAGCACACCAAGGTTATCCATACTGCCAAAAAGGCCATGGATCAGCAGAACAGGGGATGATTCTTCATCAATTTGTGCAGATTGCAGACGACTGTTTAAAATCATGGCAAAGTTCTTACGGTTGGACCCCGGGCTTGGGGTATCATGGTTTACTATTCAGGAAATCCGGCAGGTGATTTTAAGGCATATTCTGACTTTTACGTGAACGGTAATTCAGTTCTACCTGCTTGTCTCTGTTTAAATTTACAATCAACTGGTAATTTACCGGGGCAGAATATCAGATTATTTCCGGTATACTGCCATTATTCGGAATTTTACATTAGCCATAACAGTACGGAAAAAGATGAAAACGATTGAAGTAGACGATGAGCTTTATCGCTATATTGCCAGCCATACACGTCATATCGGCGAAAGTGCCTCCGATATTTTGCGCAGAATGCTTAAAGTTTCTGAGCAGGCAATCACTGATACCTCCGATAAAAAGGCTGACAGTAAGGAAACTTCGCTACTGGTCAGTGCGCGTGCTGAAACGCGCCCGCAGGATCGTGTTCGTACCGTGCGTGAGTTGTTATTGTCCGATGAATATGCGGAACAAAAGCGCGCCGTTAACCGCTTTATGATGGTGCTGTCGACGCTTTATAGTCTGGATCCCGGGGAGTTCCGTCAGGCAACAACGACGATGCAGGGACGTACACGCGTCTATTTCGCCGGTGATGAGCAGACGCTGTTACAAAGCGGCACCCATACTAAACCGAAACATATTCCGGGAACACCTTACTGGGTGATCACCAATACCAATACCGGCCGCAAATGCAGCATGATCGAACACATTATGCAGTCGATGAAGTTTCCTCAGGAACTTGCTGACAAAGTTTGCGGGACTATTTAATCCGAACTTAGCGTTAGGGAGAAACGGCAATGGCCAGTCACCCACGGGCAGGGCAACCTGCTCAACAGAGCGATCTTATTAATGTCGCGCAACTGACATCACAGTATTACGTGCTGAAACCGGATCTGTCTGACAGTGACCATGCAGTGAAATTCGGCACTTCCGGTCACCGTGGCAGTTCCGCGCGTCAGAGTTTCAATGAGACGCATATTCTGGCGATTGCCCAGGCGATTGCGGAAGAACGCAGCAAAAACGGTATCACCGGGCCTTGCTATGTCGGGAAAGATACCCATGCGTTGTCTGAACCGGCGATGATCTCCGTACTGGAAGTCCTGGTCGCTAACGGGGTGGAAGTGATTGTCCAGCAGGACAATGGCTATACGCCGACCCCGGCTATCTCTAACGCAATCCTGCAACATAATAAACGTGGTTCAGCGCTGGCCGACGGGATTGTCATTACACCGTCGCATAACCCGCCGGAAGACGGAGGGATTAAATATAATCCACCGAATGGCGGCCCGGCAGATACCAATGTAACTAAAGTGGTTGAAGCCCGTGCGAATCAGTTAATCCGGGACTCTCTGAAAGACGTAAAACGCCTGACTCTGGCGGAAGCCAACACCCGCGGACTTATTCGTGAAGAGGATCTGATCCAGCCTTATGTGGAAGGGCTGGCGGATGTTATTGATTTTGATGCTATAAAAAAAGCGAATCTTACGCTGGGCGTTGACCCGTTAGGTGGCTCCGGGATTGCCTACTGGCAACGTATCGCTGAACATTATCAGTTGAATATTACGCTGGTAAATGATGCTGTCGACCAGACATTCCGCTTTATGCATCTGGACAAAGACGGAGCGGTCCGTATGGACTGTTCGTCTGAATGTGCAATGGCGGGCCTGCTGGCTCTGCGCGAGAAATTTGACCTGGCGTTTGCTAACGACCCGGATTATGACCGTCACGGCATCGTTACCCCGTCCGGGCTGATGAATCCGAACCACTATCTTGCGGTAGCGATCCACTATCTTTTCCGCCATCGTCCGCAATGGTCTGCTGATGTCGCCGTCGGTAAGACGCTGGTTTCCAGTGCCATGATCGATCGGGTGGTAGAGGATATCGGTCGTCAGCTGATTGAGGTTCCGGTGGGCTTTAAATGGTTTGTTGATGGTCTGTTTGATGGCAGCCTGGGTTTTGGCGGCGAAGAGAGTGCCGGGGCTTCCTTCCTGCGCTTTGACGGTACGCCGTGGTCGACAGATAAAGACGGCATCATTATGTGCCTGTTGGCGGCAGAAATTACTGCAGTGACCGGACTGAATCCACAGCAGCATTATGATGCACTGGCGGATAAATTCGGTTCTCCGAGCTACAACCGTATTCAGGCACCGGCAACCACGGCCCAGAAAGCGGTGCTATCAAAGTTATCACCGGAAATGGTGAGTGCGGATATCCTGGCCGGTGACCCGATCATCGCCCGACTGACCGAAGCACCAGGTAATGGTGCGGCGATTGGTGGCCTGAAAGTTATGACTAAAAATGGCTGGTTTGCTGCGCGTCCTTCCGGGACCGAAGATGCTTACAAGATTTATTGTGAGAGCTTCCTGGGAGCTGAGCACCGCGAAAAAATCGAAAAAGAAGCCGTTGATATCGTCAGCGACGTACTCAAAAACGCCTGATGACGATCAGAGAAATAGATTTCAAAAGCGCCCGTTGGGCGCTTTTTTTGTATCCAGAAAACCCCCAGCTAGGCTGGGGGTTCCGTAAAGCTTTCAGCTTTGGGCCGTATATAAAAACCCCTTTTGATTTGTTAAAACACCTTGCGGTCTGGCAACTGCAAAGGTTCAACAGGAAATCAAAAGGGGGTCCCAATGAGGGACGAAAAGAGCTTAGCGCATACCCGATGGAACTGTAAATATCACATAGTTTTCGCACCTAAGTACCGAAGGCAGGTCTTTTATGGAGAGCGGCGAAGGGCAATAGGGAGCATTTTAAGAAAGCTGTGTGAATGGAAAAATG
>NZ_JFJX01000028.1:0-41996 GCF_000611875.2 Tatumella sp. UCD-D_suzukii | reverse complement strand
GTAGGTCGCAGACGGGACCTTGCCGGTATAGCCGTCCACCGGGGTAAAGGTGTATTTACCGTCACTGCCGATGGTCAGGGTGCCCACACCGCTGATCGTCGCGGTTTCACCGGCTTTCACCGTCTGACCATCCACAGTAAACTGCGTCACCGTCAGGGTGTCGCCGTCCTTATCCGTGTCATTGGTCAGCACGTTGCCGCTCACCGGCGTATTTTCTTTCGCCACCGCCGTGTCATTGTTCGCCACCGGCGGGGTGTTGATCGTGCTGAAGCTCAGCGTCGCGGTGGACGTGGCCTGCCCGTCCGTTACCGTGTAGGTCGCAGACGGGACCTTGCCGGTATAGCCGTCCACCGGGGTAAAGGTGTATTTACCGTCACTGCCGATGGTCAGGGTGCCCACACCGCTGATCGTCGCGGTTTCACCGGCTTTCACCGTCTGACCATCCACAGTAAACTGCGTCACCGTCAGGGTGTCGCCGTCCTTATCCGTGTCATTGGTCAGCACGTTGCCGCTCACCGGCGTATTTTCTTTCGCCACCGCCGTGTCATTGTTCGCCACCGGCGGGGTGTTGATCGTGCTGAAGCTCAGCGTCGCTGAAGAGGAGGTATGTCCGTCAGTGATCGTATAGGTCGCAGAAGGCACCGGGCCGGTATAACCGGTCGCCGGCGTAAAAGTGTACTTACCGTCACTGTCGATGGTCAGCGTGCCCACACCGCTGAGGGTCGCGGTTTCACCGGCTTTCACCGTGTGGCCGTCCACAGTAAACTGCGTCACCTTAACAGGATCACTCTCCTTATCCGTGTCATTGGTCAGTACATTGCCGCTCACCGGGGTATTTTCTTTCGTAACAGCCATATCATCAACCGCACCGACATGTACGGTGACCGGAATCTTCACCGGGACAGTCGCCCCATTAGCATCGCGTACTAACACGGTGAATGCGTCCTGCCCGGAGAAACCCGAAGCCGGAGTGAAGGTATAGCTGCCATCGTTATGCAGTTCAACGGTTCCGTGCGAAGGCTTAATTTCCAGCGTATATTTAATCGCAGCAGAGTCCGGATCCTGAACCGTTATTCTCCCGCCAACAGCGGTACCTTTATTGGTTGATAACGGCTCTGCACTGGCTGTAAGTGGCGTTGAGGAATGTCCGCTGCTACTGCTTTGATCATTGTGTCCATGACCGCCAGCAAGCAAGGCAGCAAGGCCCAGTAAACCCGCTCCGGCAAGGCCCGCAAAAATCGGCAAACCATCATGCCATTCAATCTCGGTGAAGGTAAATGCGGACCAGGGCGAAGTGTATTGCCCCCACCAATAAACACCTGCCCCATCTTCAAGAATTAATTCATTACGGTGTGAGTCATTCTCATGGACAAAAAAGTTCTTAATGACAACACGATGTCCGTCGTTAATTACAATTGTTAAATCATTCCCATGTCGTTCAAATGACCTAACAGTTGCAGGATCAATATGCAATTTAACTACCGATGATCCTGACAGCACCAGATTATCAATATTAACATTTTTTGATAATCCATCAGTTTTGTTGATTACAACTGCTGTTGAAAGAGATAAGTTTTTCATAATTATATAATTACTTCGCTATTCAGAAAGAATATAACGCGCAGGATGATATCACTGAGCAATTGTTAAGATAAATTACATATAGATTAGGCAAGCTTGGCATAATATACAACACTCTTAACATAAAAGACCTGGCCAATTGATAGCTGTTTACTATTGTTATTGATGATTTTATAGGTATAACGTAGGTAATTTATAGCAATGAGGGGTTTAATTATCACAAATATAACAAAATTATAACAATTAAAGCACACACAGAATTCAGGGTAAATAATTGCTCCGGCAACCTCTGCACTAACCGCCGGATAAAATTACGTATTTTTTTTTAAGTAATAAGGATAATATTCTGAACATTACAGAGGTGCAGGCACCCTCTGGTAACGAAAAGATATTGCGTATAATAAGGTACTTATGCCCTGATTTTACTTTAATAAAACGCCCATTTATTCCATCGTGAAAATTTATTAGTTTGTGAATAGAATCAAACAAAGCTGTGCTTAATTAATAATAGGTATAAATCAATGAAATCAAGTAAGCACCTGATTTTAAAAGTTCTGTCTCCTCTTTTCCTGATAACAACGGTGACCTTATTTAAGGTTCAGGCAGATACTGTTGCCACTGCCGGAGATATCAATACTCAGGCCCTTGAAGATCAACAATCGTTACCCGACCTCAGCAATACAATTACCAATACTCTCCCGCCGCCGTCATCCGGTATCCCGGATATGAATGATGCCGTTCAGCAGGCAGAACAATGGCACCCGGCTATCGGTCAGGCTGTCGGAAAACTGTTCCAACAGGCGGCAAAAGTGGATCAGGCAAAGTCGAAGTACTACCCTCAGGTCAGCGCGGGAATGAATAACGGTTATTCCAACAGCTACGTCAATGCAGGCTATTCGCCATCGCTGGTGCTGTCGGTTTCACAGATGCTTTATGATTTCGGGAAAGTGTCGAGTTCAGTGAGAGCCGCTGATGCCGGGTTAGCCCAGCAACAGGCCAATGTTATGGTCAGTGTCGATCAGGTCGCTCATGATACGGCCAGTGCAGTCGTTCAGGTCCAGGGCTATCAGAAACTGGTCACCATTGCACAGCAACAGCTCTCCGCGTTACAGCATATCGGGACGCTCATCCAGCAACGTAATACCGCCGGGGCGAGTTCGTTATCTGATGTAGTGCAAACCAATACCCGTATTGAAGGAGCCAGAGCTACCCTGATGCAATATCAGTCCGCTTTGCAGCGCTGGCTGGCGACACTCGCAACGGATATGGGGACAGGTCCGGTGAGTCAGGTCTCTGATAACCTGCCCTCTGCGCTGACTCATGCCTGTGATGTCCGGAAGATTGATTACCGGGAAATCCCTTCCGTTCTTGCAGCTTATGCACAAAGAAATCAGGCTCAGGCGGATCTGGATAATGCCAATGCCCAGATGAGACCGACGTTATCCCTGGAACCGCAGGTGACACACTATCTGAATAACAACTATTCAGATAGCCGGGACCTGAATAAAACACAGTATTCGGCCTGGGTTAAACTCGAAATGCCGTTGTATCAGGGGGGAGGTCTTACTGCCAGCCGTGATGCTGCGATACAAACACTTGAGTCTGCGCGCGCAGGTATACGCCTGGCACAACTGGAAGCCGACCAGAAACTCACGGAATCTCAGGAGCAGGCCCTGAACCTTTATCAGACATTAAGTGTCCAGGAAAGGCAGGAAACCTTAGGTGAAAAAACCCGTGATCTGTATGAACAGCAATACTTACAGCTAGGGACCCGACCGCTTCTCGACCTGCTGAATGTAGAGCAGGAAATTTACCAGGCGAAATTTACCCGTGAGCAAACACTGGCACAACTGCACTCATTGCAGCTGGACTGCCTCTACAGTACCGGAAAAATGCGCAGTGCTTTCGCGCTAAATAACCGGAAAATACAGGGTATCGTCATCAGGCCATAATGGCCGGTAGCGCTGTATTAAAGGAATTTTCCGGCATGGACGTCCGGGGGACATGTCAGCCTGAACACCATAGGTTGTCAGAACCAATGCGTGCTCACCCCGGCCATACGCCGGAAACGTCCATGAAGACCCTTATCTGCCGGATCTCGTCTCCCTTTACGGGTATTGAAGTTAACGATCACGGCATTTCTCCAGTGACCGGAGCGGCGGACAGCACTACCCGCCGTCTGTGTTCCCTCAGGCATTTGCCTGCGATAAGTCATTGTCTGAAATTCAGGCAGACGCTGAATACATGCTTTCGGGCGAGAGGATAAACTGAGAAGGTATCAGACACGGCTCCCTGCCCCTGTGAAAAACACAGGGCTTCTTTCTACAGGCATGGACAGGAACGTTTTATGAAGAAAACCCTTACGCTCTGCATTGCAGTGATCACGCTTAATCTGACCGGGTGCAGTACTGTGGGGCACTTTTTCGGAGGGCTCTGGCCCCGCGGGCATGAAAGTTTGCAGGACCGTCAGTCTGAAAAGATCCTTCAGTCGCACATTCAGCAGTGTGAACAGGGAAAAGTGGCGGAAGATTGTATCCGGGCGGGCTCAATTTATGAGTTACGCGGTGGTGACAATGATGCCCGCGCAATGGACTTCTACCGGAAAGCCCTGGCCCTGAACTCTCCCGAAGCTCCGCAGGCCATTGGCCATCTGTACGAAAATGGCTATGGCGTAACGCAAAGTTATCGCGAAGCGCACCGCTGGTATGAAAAAGGCGCACAGGCCGGAGATGGTAATGCCATGCTCTATCTGGCAAATATGTACCGTTTCGGTCGTGGCGTGGACAGGAATAGCCGTAAAGCATTGCAGTATGCCCGCCAGGGATGTAAAAAAGGCAATATTCTGGCTTGCGCCACACAAAAAGAACTGCAAAAAACGGTCAGAAAAAACCCGGCCTGAGAGGTGTGGCCACGCCGGAACACACAACTTTTTATGGCCTGACGGTAGCCTGTCGCAGTCAGACAGGCGGGTGATCCCTCTTTCGTATGCGATCTCCTGTTTTAAGCACCGGCAGGCTAAGGTATAGTCCGCTTTTTTTCGGAGAATTCATGCTGTCCAACTCATCCATTCGCCTGAATAAATATATCAGCGAGAGCGGTATTTGCTCACGCCGCGACGCCGACCGCTATATTGAACAGGGAAATGTTTTTATTAACGGTAAACGTGCCGCTGTGGGTGCACAGGTATATGCCGGCGATGTGGTCAAAGTGAATGGTCAGTTGATCGAACCCCGTGATGAAGAAGACCTGGTCCTGATTGCGCTGAATAAGCCGGTAGGGATCATCAGTACAACGGAAGAAAACGAAAAAGATAATATTGTTGATTTCGTCAATCACAGTAAACGTGTCTTCCCGATAGGTCGTCTGGATAAAGACTCCCAGGGGCTGATTTTTCTGACCAACCACGGCGACCTGGTGAATAAGATCTTACGGGCCGGTAACGATCACGAAAAAGAGTATGTGGTGACGGTAAATAAGCCCGTGACCGACGAATTTATTCGCGGCATGGCGGCCGGCGTACCCATGCTGGGTACCGTGACGAAGAAGTGTAAAGTCACCAGAGAAGCCCCGATGGTATTTCGCATCACCCTGGTACAAGGGCTGAATCGTCAGATCCGCAGGATGTGTAAGCATTTTGGCTATGAGGTCACCAAACTCGAACGTACCCGGATTATGAACGTCAGCCTGAAAGGGCTGCCGCAGGGGGAATGGCGTGACCTGACCGATGATGAGCTGGTGGACTTATTCAGGCTGCTTGAAAACTCGTCTTCTCTGGCTCCGGTCGAGCAGAAAAACCGAAGTAAATCTAAAGCCACGCCGGCAAAAAAACCGGCGACCGGCGCAGCAGGTACCGTCAAAAGACCCGCAACTGCCGGGCCCGGTGCCGCAAAAACAGCCGGGAATACCGCGTCCCGTAAACGTTTTACGCAGCCGGGACGAAAAAAGAAAGGTCGCTGACAGACCTGCTATCCCCGACTGAGGTTCCCCTCACTGGTGGTTTACGCTTCCCGACGGGCACAGTTTCTGTGCCCGGAATGGCTGATCCCTGCCCGACCGGGAACGCCATACCGGGTTACCGTCCCCTGTTCATCGGCAGGTCTCCGGAATAACCTGCCGTTTTACGGACAAAAAAAGGGGCACAGAAACTGTGCCCCAAAACGTTCAACACCAGATTATAACTTCTTTACTCAGGCAGATTCGCCACGCAGATTTTTCGCTGCTTCAACCATGTTAGCCAGTGCCTGACGGGTTTCAGGCCAGCCACGGGTTTTCAGACCACAGTCCGGGTTAACCCACAGACGTTCTACCGGAACACGTTGTGCCGCTTTGCGTAACAGGTTCTCCATGTACGCCACATCAGGGACGTTCGGTGAGTGAATATCGTAAACACCCGGACCGATTTCATTCGGATATTCGAACTCTTTGAAGGACTCCAGCAGTTCCATATCTGAACGTGACGTTTCAATCGTGATAACGTCCGCATCCAGGGCTGCAATCGAATCCATGATGTCGTTGAACTCGCAGTAACACATGTGAGTGTGGATCTGAGTATCATCCTGCGCTACCGCAGCATTCAGACGGAAGGCATCAACAGCCCACTCCAGATACGCCGCCCAGTCAGACTGATGCAGAGGCAGACCTTCACGCAGTGCCGGTTCATCAATCTGGATGATACCGATACCGGCTTTTTCCAGATCTTCCACTTCGTCGCGTAAGGCTAATGCAATCTGCTTAGCAATCACTTCACGGCTTACATCTTCACGCGGGAATGACCAGCACAGGATAGTCACAGGGCCTGTCAGCATGCCTTTCACTGGCTTATCGGTCAGCGACTGTGCATATTTAGCCCACTCTACAGTGATAGCTTCCGGACGGCTGATATCACCGATGATGACCGGCGGTTTCACACAACGTGAACCGTAGCTCTGTACCCAGCCGTTCTGAGTAAAGACGAAACCGTCCAGGTGCTCACCAAAATATTCCACCATGTCGTTACGTTCGGCTTCCCCGTGAACCAGAACATCCAGACCCAGACGTTCCTGTTCAACAACCGCCTGTTTGATATGTTCGGCGATACCGGTGCGGTAATTGTTACCGTCCAGGCGACCCTGTTTAAAGTCCAGACGCAGACCACGGATCTCAGTCGTCTGAGGGAATGAACCGATAGTAGTGGTTGGCCATGCCGGCAGATTGAAACGTTCACGCTGTGCTTTCGCACGGGTTTGATAGTCGTGCTGACGCAGGCTATCTTTCGCGGTAATCGACTTCAGACGATTACCCACCGCGCTGTTATGGACACGTGAAGAGTTTTCACGGGCACGGATCGGCGCGCTCCAGCTTTCCAGCGAAGCCGGATCGTTGTTATTCAGCGCAGTGCTCAGCAGCGACAGCTCACCACATTTTTGCAGGGCGAATGAGAACCAGCTTTTCACTTCCTCATCCAGACGGGTTTCGGTGCTCAGGTCAATCGGGCTGTGCAGCAGTGAACAGGATGTACCAATCCACAGATTTTTACGCTGTGCAACCAGAGGCTGCAGACGTTCAAACCAGCGGCTCAGGTCAGCACGCCAGACATTACGTCCGTTAATCACACCGACAGACAGTAACCACGCTTCCGGTAATTGTGCATTCAGTGCCTGGATATCGTCACGACCGTGAACCAGGTCAACATGCAGGCCCTGAACTGCCAGCTCGCGGATAACAGACAGGTTCTGGCCGATGCTGTCAAAATAGGTGGTTAGCAGCAGTTTGGTTTGTCCCTGCAGCGCATCGTAAGCCGGTTTGAAGGCTGCCAGCCATTCTGCAGGCAGTTCCAGTGACAGTGCAGGTTCATCAATCTGTACCCACTCAACGCCACGTTTTGCAAGCTCAGCCAGCACCTGCTTATAGACAGGCAGGATGTCGTTCAGCAGAGATAAACGGTCAAACTGCTCACCTTTGACTTTACCCAGCCACAGGTAGGTCACAGGGCCAAGCAGTACCGGTTTAACGTTATGACCCAGCGCCTGTGCTTCATCAACTTCGTCCAGCAGCTGCGTCCATGCCAGTTTGAATGACTGACCTTTGGTGAATTCCGGCACCATGTAGTGATAGTTGGTGTTAAACCATTTTGTCATTTCCGCAGCAGCAGCAGGTTCGCCGGTCGGTGCACGGCCACGACCAATACGGAATAAGGTATCCAGATCGACAGAACCGTCTGCATTACGGTGACGTGCAGGCACGTTACCCAGCAGCAGGCTGGTGGTCAGCACATGGTCATACCATGCAAAGTCACCGACAGGAACAATATCAACACCGGCGTCTTTCTGCTGCTGCCAGTGGCGGGCACGCAGTTCACGGCCGGTTTCCAGTAAGTCCTGCTGGCTGGATTTACCCGCCCAGTAACTTTCCTGCGCTTTTTTCAGTTCGCGCTGCAGTCCGACGCGTGGAAATCCGAGAGTGTGGTTCTGAATCGTCATGGTATTCAATTCCTGTCAGTTAAAGGCTTTTAGGGACATCTGTCTCAATCCTGGCGTTTCCGGCAAGGCAGAAAAGTGTTGCCTGCCAGTACATTCGGAGCTCTGAGAATGTTTTTCAGATGTTTAGCCGTCCAGATGTTTACACATCTATAATCAGCAGGTACTGTAATATCCACAAGCGCAAATTATTCAACTTCACATGAAGGTATCTCATGATCGAGATTAAGCACCTGAAAACATTGCAGGCTCTCAGGACGACTGGCTCACTGGCAGGTGCCGCAGCACAATTACATCAGACGCAGTCAGCACTGTCTCATCAGTTCAGTGACCTGGAACAACGTCTTGGCTTTCGGTTATTTGTCCGTAAAAGTCAGCCACTACGCTTTACCCCGCAGGGTGAAATCCTGTTACAGCTGGCGGAGCAGGTACTGCCTCAAATTCAGCAGGCACTACAGGCATGCCACGAACCTCACCAGGCCACTTTACGTATCGCTATTGAATGCCACAGCTGTATCCAGTGGCTGACTCCGGCGCTGGATAGCTTTCGCAGCAACTGGCCTCAGGTCGTCGTGGATTTTAAATCCGGCGTGACCTTTGATCCTCAGCCTGCACTGCAGCAGGGAGAGCTGGATATTGTACTGACTTCAGATATCCTGCCCCGCAGCGGATTACACTACTCCCCGTTATTCGACTTTGAAGTCAGACTGGTGATGGCGCCGGATCACCCTCTGGCCGCAAAGGCAGTGATTACCCCGGAAGATCTGGCGGATGAGACGCTGTTAATTTACCCGGTGCAGCGTCAGCGTATGGATATCTGGCGTCATTTTCTGCAACCGGCCGGGGTCAGTCCGTCGCTGAAAAGCGTGGATAACACCCTGCTGCTGATCCAGATGGTTGCCGCCAGGATGGGCATTGCCGCCCTGCCCCACTGGGTGGTTGAGAGTTTTGAACGCCAGCAATTGATCGTCACCCGCACGCCGGGCGAGGGGCTGTGGAGCCGTTTATACGCAGCCGTCCGCGACGGCGAGCAGCGCCAGCCGGTGATTGATGCCTTTATCCGTTCATCCCGTCAGCATGCCTGCGAGCAACTGCCTTTTGTCCGGGATGCCTCCTTTCCGGCCCCTGCGAAAAATAGCGCAGAAAAGTAATCTTCCAGCTCAGATCGCCCGGGATCCCCCGCCGGGCGACCTTATCCCCTTGTCATAGAAACAAAAAAACATACTCAGAAATAAATGTTTAACATTTGTGCGCCATGTCAACGTAATTTTTTCCATAAAAGTTAACGTATGCCCGCTTTATTCCGCCTGTTACACGTACCCGCAACCCTCGGCCGTGACAACCTGGCGGGCCAACTTCACCGCGGGAGAACCCTTAATGCTCAGCTTTTTCAAACCAGCCCCCCATATTCCAGCGGTCACAGCGGAACAAACCGACCCGCTGTACCGCCGTTTACGCTGGCAGATTTTCTTCGGGATATTCTTCGGGTATGCCGCCTATTACCTGGTACGCAAAAATTTTACTCTGGCCATGCCGTATCTGATCGAGCAAGGGTTCTCCCGCGGTGACCTCGGGTTTGCCCTGTCAGGGATCTCCATCGCCTATGGTATTTCTAAATTTATTATGGGGTCAGTCTCTGACCGCTCTAATCCCCGTGTTTTTCTCCCTGCCGGGTTAATTCTGGCTGCCGTCGTCATGCTGATCATGGGGTTTGTTCCCCTGGCGACCTCCGGAATTGCCATCATGTTTATCTTATTGTTCCTCTGTGGCTGGTTTCAGGGAATGGGCTGGCCTCCCTGTGGCCGGACAATGGTGCATTGGTGGTCAAGGAAAGAGAGGGGAAGTATTGTCTCGGTCTGGAATTGCGCGCATAACGTCGGCGGAGGTCTGCCGCCGTTACTTTTCCTGCTGGGTATGGCCTGGTTCAATGACTGGAAAGCCTCGCTTTATATGCCGGCAATTGCTGCGATCCTGGTGGCAATTGTCGCCTTTTTACTGATGCGTGATACCCCGCAATCCTGTGGTCTGCCGCCGGTGGAAGTGTATAAAAATGACTATCCGCCGGATTACAATGAAACACATGAAGCCGAACTGACCACCCGACAGATCTTTATGCAATATATTCTGCCGAATAAATTGCTGTGGTCTATCGCGCTGGCGAACGTGTTTATCTACCTGCTGCGGTACGGCATTCTGGACTGGTCTCCGACCTACCTGAAAGAGGTCAAACACTTCACGCTGGATAAGTCCTCATGGGCCTACTTCTTTTATGAATATGCGGGCATTCCGGGCACTCTGCTCTGTGGCTGGATGTCTGATAAGGTCTTCAGAGGGAATCGCGGATTAACCGGCGTCTTTTTTATGGTTCTGGTGACAGTGGCCACCGTCGTTTACTGGCTTAACCCGCCGGGGAACCCGGCCATCGATATGGCCTGTATGGTGGTTATCGGGTTTTTAATCTATGGTCCGGTCATGCTTATCGGTCTGCATGCCCTTGAACTGACCCCGAAAAAAGCCGCCGGAACCGCTGCCGGTTTTACCGGGTTATTTGGTTACCTGGGCGGGTCTGTTGCCGCCAGTGCCATCGTCGGTTATACCGTCGACTTTTTTGGCTGGGATGGCGGTTTTATTGTCATGATCGCCGGCTGTGTACTCGCCGTGCTGTTACTGATACTGACAACGGTCAGTGAGAAAAAACACAAACAGCAACTCAGCCATTCCTGACCACGGGACCGTCAGTACCTCACCGGAGTTACAGTGGCCGGTGAGGTCTGTAGTGCCAGACTTACACGCTAAAGAGTTTTTGCAGATAATGCGGCACGGCATCGTCCGCATTACTACCGATGATTTCCAGCGCCGGTAAGACATCAATCAGGCGCTGATGGGCATTACTCATAATGCAGCCTTTACCCGCCATGCTCAGCATCTCTTTATCGTTCATCCCGTCGCCGAAAGCGATACAGTCCTGTAAAGTCATCCCCAGACGCCGCGCAACTTCATCCAGCGCATGGCCTTTTGATACCCCTCCGGCCATCACCTCCAGACAGGTCGGTAAGGAGAAACTCACATTGACGCGGTCACCCCAGCGGGCAGCAATGGCCTGTTCAAGCACAGTCAGCGCTTCATGATCATCACTGGTGAAAAAAACTTTACTGATCCCGTCGGTGTCGAGCCCCCCCGGCTGATAGAGCTGATACCTGAAGCCGGATTCCCGCACATAGGCACTCTCTTTTTCGCTGTCACGGCTGAGGTACCATTCATCATTACGGTAAACCTGCGTCAGAATCGTCTCTGAAGAGTATTGCAGCTCATACAGGTCGCGGGCGATATCCTGATCGAGGTTATAGGCAAAGATCAGATTGCCTGCGGTATCATGAACCCTCGCCCCGTTTGACGTGATCATATAAGCATCAATATCCAGTTTATTCCGCATCCGCGCGACATCGATATGATGCCTTCCGGTCGCAAATACAAAATTTATGCCCTGACGGGTCAGTTTTTGAAGAATTTCATGGGTGTAATCAGAGAGCGAATGATCGGGGGAAAGCAGCGTTCCATCCAAGTCGGAGGCGACGATGTGATACATGAAAACCTCTTTTTTTAGCATCAGGCCGGAATATCCGGAGGTAATTGAGTGAAAGCTGAGTGTTCAGATGACCTGAAAAGGTCAAAATAACGGACAACAAAATCAAGAGCCCGGGCGCGCATGTCGTCTTTTTCAAATAATATTTCATGACGGGCTCCCGAAATAATTTGCGGAGCGTCCCCTTCACACGGGGATCCCGCCTGCCGTCGGGCTGCACAGAAGTCATTCTGCGCCTGGTTTTCTACCACCAGGTCCTCTTCTGCCTGCAGTATAAGCATTGGCGTCGTGATCAGGGCCGCATCGCGCAGGATTTCACGACCGGCATTGATACTTTCTCTTACCCAGTGAGCCGTAGGCCCGCCCACCTGCAACGCCGGGAGATCGGCATAAAACCGTAAATTACGCTGGTAGCGAACACGGCTGTGCGTCAGTGTATTCACTGCAAACGGCGCGGCATGCCAGCGGCCGGTTCCCAGGGCAAAGCCTTCCCGTAATCCCGCCCGGGTCTCTGTCCAGTTAAGGATACGTTCTGCCATCCACTCCGGCATCGGCAGGACAATACCAAACATCGGTGCCACTAAGGCGACAGCATCAAACAGCTCAGGCTGCCGGCGCAGTAACAATGTCAGAATAGCGCCCCCCATGGAATGTGCCAGCGCAAACTTTTGCTGATAATGACTACCGGAAAGCTCTGTTTCACAGAGCGTTTCTAAATCGTCCACATAATCTGAAAAATTCTCTACGTGGCCGGGATGCGGATCTTCCAGCATTCTGTCGGAAAGGCCCTGCCCGCGGTGGTCGATAATGAAAACATCATAACCACACTGAAAGAGATCATAGGCAACTTCAGGATATTTGATGTAACTTTCGATTCGTCCCGGGGCAATAAGAACCGCCCGCCGGTGGTTCGGTGACGTAAAACTGACATAACGTATATTCAGTGAATCCTTACCCCGGAAGGATTTTTCCTGACGACGACGCCAGAAATGGAGTAAGGGGCCGTTTACAAACGCCGAAAACTCTTTTTCACGGTGCAACCAGCGTTGCGTATGCTGTTTCATGACTCTTCCTTCGGCGTTTTCACATCACTTTCAAACAACTCAATGACGGTATCGTCGCCTGAGATTATAACGTATTCTAACGATCTTCTGCTGATGAATGGAGCGATATCAATGACCCTTGAATGGTGGATCACTTACCTGTTGACCACTACCCTGCTGAGCCTTTCCCCGGGGTCCGGTGCCATCAACACCATGAGTACCGGGATAAGCCACGGCTACAAAAAAACACAGATTGCGATTGCCGGACTACAGAGCGGGCTGGCTGTTCACATTATCCTGGTCGGGGTCGGGCTGGGGGCACTGTTTTCACACTCCACGCTGGCGTTTGCGATCCTTAAATGGGCCGGTGCCGCTTATCTTATCTGGCTCGGGATCCAGCAGTGGAGAACCAAAGGGGCGATTGATCTGAATGCGGTGGCGAAAGTCACGTCCAAAGGCAAAGTGTACAAACGCGCTCTGCTGGTAAACCTGACAAATCCTAAAAGTATTATTTTCCTGGCGGCCCTGTTTCCACAGTTTATTTTACCGCACCAGCCACTGATCCTTCAGTACCTGGTGCTGGGCGTAACCACCATTACGGTCGATATTCTGGTGATGCAGGGGTATGCCCTGCTGGCGACGCGGATTGCCCGCTGGATCAAAGGTCCCCGCCAGATGCAGTTACTTAACCGTATCTTTGGCAGTATTTTTATTGCTATCGGGGTCGTTCTGGCATCCGCCCGGCGCGGTATCTGAGTGTATGACCGGGCCTGCCGGTGAAGCAGGCCCGGAACAGTTAACGGGTCAGTATCAGGTGCAGGCCGAATGCGGTGAACAGTACGCCACCTACACCATCCAGCCATTTTCCCATCTGTTGATATTTACGGCGCATCCACGGTAAAGCAAACACCGTCGCCACCAGTAAAAACCAGCCCAGCGTTTCCAGCAGGATCAGGGCATAAATTCCCCCCCGTTGTAATGCACTGGCATCCTCACCGACAAACAGTGAAAAGACGCTCCCGAAATAGATAACCACTTTCGGGTTAGACAGATTAGTCAGTAACCCGCGCAGGAAGGTTTTCCCCTGCCGTGCCGCGACCGGTGGCTCAGCCGGAACGTCTGAGGCCGGTTGCTTATGCTGACGTCGTGCGGAGCGTAAGAGCTGCCAGCCCATCCAGATCAGGTATAAACCGCCGCCAGCCATAATCAGTTTGTGCAGCCAGGCCATCTTTTCCAGCAACAGATTTAAGCCCAGTAAGGCAACCGCTGCCCAGATAGCCACCCCCATTGTCACGCCCAGTACCCCCATCAGGGCCTCCCGGTGAGAACGGGTCACCGCGGCCCGGGAAATAAAAAAGAAATCCGGCCCCGGGCTCATCAGCGCAAGTAATTGCACCACCGCCAGGGTAAGAAACGACATCAGCATGCCGGTCACTCCTGAAATAGTAGATAGGTAAAAAAATTAATGTTCGCTGAGATGCTGTTTAATCATCTGCATAAACGGCCGGCCAAAGCGTTCAAGTTTACGTTGCCCGATACCGTTCACACTCAGCATTTCTGAGGACGTCACCGGCAGTAACTCGGTCATTTCAATCAGCGTCGCGTCGTTGAACACCACATACGGAGGAACGCTCTCTTCATCGGCGATGGTTTTGCGCAATTTCCTGAGTTTGGCAAACAACTTGCGATCGTAATTTCCGCCCGGGACCCGGCTCGTGCCTGGTCTCGGTTTAGCCACCATCATGCGCGGTACGGCCAGCATAAGCGCAGCCTCACCCCGTAATACCGGCCGGGCAGCTTCGGTCAGCTGCAGGGCCGAATGCTGGCTGATATTCTGGGTCACCAGACCCAGATGGATCAATTGGCGTAATACACTCACCCAGTGCTCATGGGAGTGTTCACGACCAATGCCATACACCGGCAGTTTGTCATGTCCCTGCTCTTTAATACGCTGGTTTGCCGCTCCGCGGATCACTTCAACGATATAGCCCATCCCGAAACGTTGTCCGGCACGATAAATAGCCGATAGCGCTTTCTGAGCATCCACCAGCCCGTCATACCGGCGCGGAGGATCCAGGCAGATATCGCAGTTATTGCAGGGCTGCTGCCGTCCTTCATCAAAATAGTTAAGCAGCACCAGACGACGGCAGGTTTGTGCTTCGGCAAATGCGCCCATGGCATTAAGTTTATGCCTTTCGATATCCTGCATCGCCCCGGGAGGCTTTTCATCCAGACAACGCCGTAACCAGGCCATATCCGCCGGGTCATAGAGCATCATCGCTTCTGCCGGCAACCCGTCCCTGCCGGCACGCCCGGTTTCCTGATAATAGGATTCGATATTCCGCGGGATATCAAAATGCACCACAAACCGGACATTCGGTTTATTGATCCCCATCCCGAACGCGACCGTCGCGACCACAACCTGCAGGTCATCACGCTGAAAGGCTTCCTGAATATGCGCCCGTTGCCGGGGTTCAAGTCCCGCATGATAAGCACCGGCGCTGATCCCGCGACTTTGCAAACGGGCAGCGGTGTCCTCAACCTTCGCACGACTGTTACAGTAGATGATGCCACTTTTTCCGCGTTGCTCCTGCACATAGCGCAGCAACTGCTCGGTAGGTTTATATTTTTCCAGCAGGGTATAGCGGATATTCGGACGATCAAAACTGCTGATCTGTACCAGCGGATCATCAAGCTGTAATTGCCGGAGAATATCATGGCGGGTGGCGTTGTCTGCCGTGGCCGTTAAGGCCATGATCCGCAGGCCGGGAAAACGCTGACGCAGACCGCCGATCGCACCATACTCCGGACGGAAGTCATGCCCCCACTGGGAGATACAGTGCGCCTCATCGACCGCCAGCATCGCCGGTTGCCACTGTGACATCGCATCAAGAAAGCTTTCCATCATCAGTCGTTCCGGCGCGACATAGAGCAGCTTTATCCGCCCCTGCCGGCAGTCAGCATAAATCTGCTGCTGTTCTTCCCGGGTCTGGGATGAGTTCAGGCTGGCCGCCATTACCCCGTTGGCCAGTAACTGGTCGACCTGATCTTTCATCAGTGATATCAGCGGCGAGACCACCAGAGTCAGACCTTCGCTGACCAGCGCGGGGACCTGATAACAGAGGGATTTCCCACCCCCAGTGGGCATGATCACCAGGCAATCCCGCCCGGCGAGCGCCGCATGGATAATCGCTTCCTGCCCCGGACGGAATTGCTGGTAACCAAAGATATCCCGCAGGACTTGCTGTGCCTGTTCCTGCGCCGGAATGACTGCCGATGTTGTCACAAATGTCCTGCACTCATTAATCAGAATAAATCGTTTAACGTGAAGCCGATACCCACCCGGGTCTGACGGTAATTGTAATCAATCAGGGATTCCCCATAACCACTGAACACCTGGGTATAAAAACGCACATGGCTGGTCAGCGGGTAACTCCAGCCGAACAATGCACCACCGTAGCCGGAATTCCAGTTATAGGTACCCTCAATACTGAAGATACTGTCGCCCAGCATATACCCCAGTTTTGCGCGGTAATAGCCCATATATTTAGTAATATCCGGATTGTCGTCACTGTTCACACTTTCCGGGATACGGTACCAGGGCTTAATCTCGGCAATCATATTACCATTTTTTGCCATCAAACGGGCATATACCCGGTTCCAGCTTCGGGACGTCGGGTCACTGCGGCCGTTAGACTGATGGTTGAAGCCCGTCTCCACATCGCGCAATGTCCACCCCCCTAACTGATAGTCCGTCGCCCATCCCACAAAGAGTTGCGGTTCATAGTTCGTTTCACGGAAGGGGGAAGATTCCCGGGCGTTCGAGATCTGCCACCAGGAGCGTTGCGTATAAGACATCGCCAGTACGGAGTTGTCGCCGGCAATCCCGCGCCAGATAGGGAACGCCAGGCTAAGCTGGAATTTTAATTCATCTTTTTTTGCTTTATCTGCCCAGCTGTAGCTGGATATGGCAGAGGTATTCATATTACTGGTATCGGTATAGATCACATAATTGCTCTCATACGGATACAGTAAAAAGGCATTGTCATGCTTTTCGAGCAGATTCGCGATGATACTGCCGCGTACCGCCGAACTGTCATGAACATCCTGGATTGTCGCTTCATCGGCCTGTGCCAGCACAGGACATAACAGGGCAACCGCGGCCCAGACAGAAAATAAACGCATACACTTCACCCTACGGTCAAAAAACAACAAAAATGGCGCTATCACAGATAAAAAACCGCAAAAATGGCCACAAATCTTCACCTGGAAAGGTGTACGGGAACAGCATAATATGTGAATTAATGCAAAACTGCCCAGATGAATTTTCAGCCACAGGTAAAACATGACTCTTCGTTATCTGACTCAGCACCAGGCACGTCTGCTGGTGAGTGACATTTTCGTCAACAGTATGCCTTTTAATCAGGCGCTGGGACTGAAACTTCAGCACCTGGACGAACAACAGGCTACCCTGGTGTTACCCAATAGATCGTCACTGACCGGCAATACTCTGCAAAAAATAGTGCATGGCGGAGTCATTGCGTCTGTACTGGACGTCGCCGCAGGCCTGGTATGTGTCAACTATGCACTGACCCGACAGGACATGATAAGCGAAGAGGAGCTCAGGCAACGCCTGTCAAGAATGGGGACGATCGATTTACGCGTCGATTACCTGCGTCCGGGCCGGGGCGACATCTTTACCGCGACCGCACAACTGCTGCATGCCGGCAATAAGGTGGCCGTCAGCCGGGCTGAGTTACATAATCAGGATCAGGAATATATTGCGACCGCGACAGTCTCTTATCTGATTGGCTAACGCTGATACTTTGCTTAAGAGCCCCGTCATAAAATCAGGAAAAAATATTTTACAGTCCGCCGGTTAAAATGGTATCAGAGATATCCATCTTATTGATGAATTTAACAATATCAGGATTTCTGTTTATGAATACTGCTAAACGTTTGCTGGCGCTGGGTGTTTTTTCTCTGGCCATCACAGGTCCCTTCGCGCAGGCGACAGAAGCCCCCGCCCCCGCGCTTTATCAGGGCGTAAATGTTGCTCAACTGGCACACCAGCAACCCGTTCATTGGGTGTCTGTCGCACAGATAGAAAACAGTCTGAGCGGACAACCACCGATAGCCGTCGGTTTCGATATTGATGATACCCTGCTCTACTCTACTCCCGGCTTTTATCGCGGACAGCAGATGTTTTCTCCGGGCAGTGATGCTTACCTGAACAATCCGCAGTTCTGGCAGAAAATGAATAATGGCTGGGATGACTTCAGTATTCCGAAGCAGGTCGCCAGGCAACTGATCGCCATGCACCTGAAGCGCGGGGATCATATTTACTTTATTACGGCCCGTACTCCGACCAAAACCGAGACCGTCAGCCGGACCATCCAGCAGGACTTTAGTATTCCTGACAGTGCCATGAATAAGGTTATCTTCAGTGGCTTCCGGGCGGGACAGAACACGAAAGTGAGCTGGATTAAACAAAAAAATATCCGGATTTTCTACGGAGATGCCGACAGTGACATTACCGCAGCCCGCGACGCCGGGGCCCGGGGTATCCGCGTATTACGTGCCGCCAACTCTTCGTATCAGCCCCTGCCTGAAGCCGGGGACCTCGGTGAAGAGGTGATTGTCGACTCCCAGTATTAACCACCCGCCGGTCGGGCCGTCTGCTGACGGCGGCCTTACCGCTGGCGACTTCTGCGTTTTTCCGTCCCCATAAGAAAAAACTCTGCTTTCCTCCGGCGTGGCCTGCGGCTGGCTGAATGGCTCCCGCGATGCACCATGGAGGGTCATCACTAACGGTTCTTCCGGCCTGCAGACTGCCCTTCGAAGGCGCGTCCGCACAAGGCTGGTGCTATGATTTTCCGTCACCCCAGTGGTCAGAATTAATCACTTGTTGCTCTCCGGCATGCAACAGAATATGCCTGAATCAACTGTGTTCACCACTGGGGAAAGACTGATGAAGACCGGAAAAATGCTCAATCAACCGACGTTTGCTTTTATCCTGCTTTACCTCGGATTTATGATTTCCTATGTTGACCGTAGTGCAATATCCCTTTCACTGGTCCATATCGGTAAAGACTTTCATATGGGGCCGGCGGAACTGGGTATCGTACTTAGTGTGTTTTACCTCGGGTACACCCTAATGCAAATTCCGGGCGGATGGTTATCTGACCGGTTTGGCAGTAAGTTCGTCATTATTATTTCCATCGGCCTTTGGTCCCTGTTTACGGTGCTCACCGGTTTTGCCTGGTCACTGACATCGCTGCTGGTGATCCGCTTTCTGTTTGGCCTGGGTGAAGGCGGGTATCCGTCCTCTGCCATGAAAGGGATTGCCGAGTTGTACCCGCGTAAAGCCCGTCCGAAAATGACCGGCCTGCTGATTTCCTCTAACTATGTCGGCAGCTTTGTTGCCCCGCTGATCATTGCACCGTTAATCCTCGGGTTAGGCTGGCGGGATGCCTTTTTCAGTATCGGTATTGCCGGGATTGTTTTTGCGTTGTTCTACGGATTGCTTATCCCCCGTACCGGTGGTGACAGCACAGAGAAGCGGCCAAAAATCACCCGGGAAGGTGTCGCCGAACTAATGCGTATGCCGTTTCTGTGGAAAATCATGCTGATCTGGTTCTGTCTGAGTATGGTCAATAAAGGCCTGGATGCCTGGATGCCCATCTACCTGATGAAAGCCCGTGGTCTGGACTTAAAAACCGTCGGCTTTTTACTCCCTCTGCCTTTTATCGCGGCCAGTATCGCCTCCGCACTCGGCGGCTGGGTCATGACCCGCTGGTTTGAGGGGAAAGAAAAAGTGATGCTGATCCTGAGCTGTCTGCTGACTGGTGTCTTTGTTTACGGTATGTATCAGGCGCATACCACCACAGAAGTCATGGTGTATCAGACCATTGCTTATTTCTTTAAATCGTTTGTCTTCTCCGTGGCTTTTGCTCTGCCGGCAAAAATACTGGCACAGCGGCTGGTCGGCACCGGTATCGGCATTATTAACTTTGGCGGGCAGGCCGCCGGATTTGTTTCACCGCTGGCTATCGGGTTGATTATTTCCGTAACCCACAGCTACCCGTCGGCGTTCCTCTTCCTGCTGGCCTCCATTGCGGTGGCGGTACTGATCAGCCTGACATTCAGTACCACGAAAAGCCGTGACATTCCGCTGACGCAGGCCCGTAAGGCCTGAGTGACTGATAGCGGAACGATTATTTGCCGATACCGATAAGAGTTCCGCTACACTGCAGTGATGTCAGCCAGGAGATGTTTCACTCATGAATACCCGAATTCTCAGCGAAACCGCCGTTCTGTACTTTATACAGGTTGTTAACTGCGGTTCCATCAGCGAAGCTGCCACGCGGATGCATGTGGTTCCCTCTGCCGTCAGCCGGCAGATCAGGCGGCTGGAGAATGCACTGGAAACCGCATTATTTGAACGACAGGCGCGGGGCGTCACCCTCACACCGGCCGGAGAATTACTGGCCGCTTATGCCCGCCGGACGTTACTGGATGCGGTACAGGTCACCAATGAGATCCAGTCACTCCGCCAGGTATCAGAATCAAAAATCAAAATTGCCTGTACCCACGGTTTTGCCTCACATTTTATGCCCGCGGGGATCGCCGGTTTCCGGGAGCGCCGGCCGGACTGTACATTTCAGTTACAGGTCGCCCCGGCACGTGAAGTCACCCGCAGGGTACGTGAAGGAGAAGCTGATATCGGCTTCAGTTTCAGCCTGGGAGCCACCCGGGACATCAAAGTCCTCTACAGTCAGCCGGCACCGCTGCTTGCGCTGGTCTCCCCCGTTCACACATTAGCACAGCGCCCTGAAGTGACGTTACGCGACCTGGCGGAATTCCCTCTGGCGCTCCCGGGGATCAATACTACCTTGCGCCAGCTGCTGGATATTTACTGCAGCCGCCAGGGGCTGAGTTACCACAGCGTGCTGGACTCCGATAACCTGGATACCCTGGCACAGTTTGCTGTGACCGGGTCCGCGGTCACCTTCGGAGGCGAGTTATTTGTCCGGCATCATCTCAGTGCCGGTAAGCTCATCGCCCTGAATGTGCCGGAACTGAAAGAAAATGACCGCTCTATCGAAATTCAGGCCCTGGCGAGCCGGCACGTCTCCCCGGTCACAGAACAGTTTATTGATTACATCCGTGAGGCCATTGTCCCTCCCTTGAGATGACCTGACATTCTACGCCGCTATCCCGCCTTATGCCGGAGCGATAGCTGACTGACATCCCTGACACAGGAGAACCCGGCCATGTCTTATCCTGACGAGTTAGCCGATTTAACTGCAACAGAACTGAAGCAACTGATTGAAACGCGTGAGGTCTCTCCCTGCGAAGTCCTTGAGTCCTGTATTACACGTATCGGAGAACTGAACCCGAAAATTAACGCGTTTTGTGCAACGTCCTTTGAACGGGCAAGAAAAGAAGCGCACCTCGCCGAACAAGCGATTTTACGGGGTGAGCCGGGCGGGATTTTACGCGGGTTACCCATCGGAATTAAAGACCTGGAAGAAACGGAAGGGTTACTGACTACCTACGGATCTCCGCTGTATCGGGCGAATGTTCCTGCCAAAGATAATGAGCTGGTTCACCGTTTACGCCAGGCCGGAGCCATTGTGGTCGGGAAAACGAATGTCCCGGAAATGGGCGCCGGTGCCAATACCCGAAATGCGGTCTGGGGAGCGACCGGTAACCCCTTCAATCCGGAACTGAATGCCGGAGGCTCTTCCGGGGGATCCGCCGCCGCCCTGGCAGCCAGCATGGTGCCTCTGTGCAGTGGTTCAGACACCGGAGGTTCATTACGTATTCCGGCGGCCAAATGCGGTATCGTGGGTCTGCGTCCGTCACCCGGCCTGGTGCCCAGTGAGCGCAAATTGCTGGGATGGACGCCTATTTCCGTGGTCGGTCCGATGGGCAGAAATGTAGCGGATACCTGGCTGCAACTGGCCGCCACTGCCGGGCTGGCTTCCAACGACCCGCTCAGTTATCCCTTCACCATGCCGCAAAATATCACCGATATGTCCCCGACGGCCCTGTCCGGATTACGGGTCGGCTATACCGAAGACTTCGGGATCTGCGACGTTGATAATTCGATCCGCCAGGTCTTTCGTCAGAAAATCAGCCGCCTGAAAGGCCTGTTCGCCAGTTGTGAAGAAGCGGAATTCCGCATGGAAAACGGACATGCCTGTTTCGACGTTCTGCGTGCCGAAGCCTTCGTCGCCAGCCTGCAGTCCGCTTATGAAAAAGATCCTGATTCTCTGGGGCCTAATCCCCGGGCGAACTACGAACTGGGCGCAAAAATGTCTTTAAAAGATTGCGTCCGGGGGAATGCGGAACAGACCCGAATTTTCCGCCATTTTCAGACACAGTTTGAGAAATATGATCTGATCCTCTCTCCGGTCACACCAGTGTCAGCTTTTCCCTGGCAGCAACCGTACCTGGAATCAGTCAACGGTGTCCCTCTGGATAATTACTACCGCTGGCTGGCACTGACCTATGTCGTTACCTTAGCAACGAACCCGGCACTGTCGATGCCGATGGGTGTGGACCATAAAAATATGCCTTTCGGCATGCAGGTGATCGGTAAATTCCGGGGTGACCTGGAGCTGATGCTGGCTGCCAGCGCACTGGAAGCGTATTGTGAAACCACAGAGGATCTGCGCCGGCCTCTCCCTGACATGCAGGCGCTGAAATCAGGCCAGGTCGACCTGTGGACACCGGTCACCCATCCGCCGTTTTCCGCCACTGAGCACAGCACGGCCATGGAAGGGGCGTCAGCCGTCTGATGCCCGGTTTTCAGGAGATAAAAAGACAGATGATTGTTTATGGAAAAAGTATCGACACGTGGCAGCACGACTATCCGCTGATGTCCTCCTTACTGGCTACCGTGCCGGTGTGCTGGCGTAACCCGGATCTTGTACCGTTCAGCGAGGCACTAAGCGATATCAGCCTGACCGCGACCGATGTCAGTGAGGCCAGTGCGCGTCTGCAGCGCTTTGCCCCCCTTCTGGCTGAACTCTTCCCTGAAGTGGCCGCCACCCGGGGGATCATTGAATCGGAATTACAGGAAGTTCCTGCATTTTCTGCAGCACTGGCAGAGCGTTATTCATTGCCCTGGCAGCCGCGTTTATGGCTGAAGAAAGACAGCCATTTACCGATCTCCGGGTCAGTAAAAGCCAGAGGCGGAATTTATGAAGTGTTGTTCCATGCCGAACAACTGGCTCTCCGCCACCGCGTATTATCACTGACCGATGATTATCGTATCCTCGCCAGCGATACCTGCCGTGACCTGTTTCGCCGTCACCGGATCGCCGTTGGCAGTACCGGCAACCTGGGCTTATCTATCGGTATTGCAGCCTCGGGACTGGGCTTCGAAACCACCGTGCATATGTCTGCCGATGCACGGCAATGGAAGAAAGATAAACTGCGTAGTCACGGCGTTAACGTCATTGAGTATGACGGTGACTATGGTCAGGCGGTTGAACAGGGACGTCAGCAGGCAGAACACGATGAACATTGTTACTTCATCGATGATGAAAACTCCCGAAACCTGTTTCTGGGGTACGCCGTTGCCGGTGAGAGGCTCAAAGTACAGCTGGCGGAGAAAAATATTCCTGTCGATGCTGAGCATCCGTTATGCGTCTATCTGCCCTGCGGGGTCGGCGGAGGGCCGGGCGGGATAGCATTCGGTCTGAAACTGGCTTTCGGCGACCATGTGCATTGCTTTTTTGCCGAACCGACAGAGGCCCCCTGTATGCTGATGGGGCTCTATACCGGGCTGCATGAAGCCTTATCCGTAGCAGACTTCGGTATCAGTAACCGCACGGCGGCTGACGGGCTGGCGGTCGGTCGTCCTTCCGGTTTTGTGGGGCGCTCCATGGCAAGGATGATCGACGGCTGCTACACCGTGCCGGATAATGAATTGTTCGGATTATTACAATCGCTGGATGCTACGGAAAATCTGCAACTGGAGCCTTCCGCGCTGGCAGGCGCTCCGGGCGTTGCGCGGATCATCGAAGCATTTGCGGATCTCCCGTTACAGAATGCGACACATCTGATTTGGGGGACCGGCGGCGGAATGGTTCCCGCGGAAGAAATGCAGCATTACCTGACTTATCGCGGTTAACCCACAGAAAGGTAAACAGGCAGCCCGGGGCTGCCTGTTTCGCTGGCCGGCTTACAGCCAGTTACGACGTTTAAAGTAAAGGTAAGGGGCCAGTGCCGCCAGGATCATCAGTAACACAGCGCCCGGATATCCGAATGTCCATTTAAGTTCCGGCATAAACTCAAAGTTCATCCCATAGCTTGACGCAACGAGTGTCGGAGGCAGGAACACCACCGAAACGACCGAGAAGATCTTGATAATACGGTTCTGCTCGATACTGATAAAGCCCATCGCAGCCTGCATCAGAAAGTTGACTTTCTGGAACAGAGATTCGTTATGAGGTAACAGTGAATCGATATCACGCAGAATTTCACGGGCCTGTTCCAGCTGATTGGCCGGCAGGCGGGCTTTACGCACCAGGAAGTTCAGTGCCCGCTGGGTATCCATAAGACATAAGCGGACCTTCCAGCCAATATCTTCCAGTTCAGCCAGTCGTGAAAGTGCAGCGTCGTACTCTTCACCCTGCTGACCTTCCATAATGACCCGGCTTAACTTTTCCAGTGCGGTATAAATATTCTCAATTTCATCCGCCAGTTGCTCGATTTTGGTCTCAAACAGGTCCAGCAGCAGTTCAAACGCATTACCGTCAATCAGGGTCTGATTACGCGCACGCATACGATAGAGGCGGAATGCCGGTAACTCACGCTCACGCAGGGTAAACAGACGGTCATTACGAATAGTAAAGGCCACTGTCGCATTTCCCGCATGATCATCGGCATCTTCAAAAAAGAAGAATGAGTGAATATGCAGGCCATCTTCGTCTTCAAAAAAACGCGCGGAGGCTTCAATATCTTCCAGTTCAGGGCGGGTAGCCAGGCTCTGTCCCAGCTCTTCCTGAACGTAATGACGTTCCTGTTCATCAGGTTCAATCAGGTCGATCCAGACCGACGGTGCAAGAGACGTATTACCGCTCTCCATTTCCATACGGCTCAGACGATTTTCTTCCAGTTTAAATGCACTCAGCATAGCAGTACGTACTCCCCATTTCTGACAGGATGGGACAAGGCTGTAGACCGCAGATAACCGATGATCGGCACAGCTGGTGCCCGAACACAGAAACCACAAATGTGATAAATCAATGCTGGCGCAAATGACGGTGAGTTACAGAGGGTCACCGGTAACCGCTACGGCTACCGGTATGAGGTTGCCTTAGCGGGGTAGCCTGTTATTCAGGTCTGTTTGCCAGCAGCGACTGGGCGTGTCCAAGGCATTGTCCTCTTAATAATAATAGTGCGCGCATGTTACGCCGGGATGAAAAAATCGTCAAGGTTAGTCCCGCAGATCAGACGCTTTCCAGCCTGGCATACGCGGCCACCAGCCATTTCACGCCTTGTCCCTGAAAAGCGACTTGCAGACGGCAATGTTCACCGCTGCCTTCCAGATTAATAATAGTCCCTTCACCAAATTTGGCATGTTTTACCCGCTGCCCCAGTGTATAACCGCTGTCATTACTGGTTACCGGCGCACCCATCCGCTGATGGCTGACCGGACGGCTGACACTGGCCCGTAACCGGACCTCTTCGACACATTCTTCAGGGATCTCCCTGATAAAGCGTGAAGGACGGTGTGAGACCTCTTTACCGTACAACCGGCGGCTTTCCGCATAGGTCAGGGTCAGTTTCTGCATCGCACGGGTTACCCCGACATAGGCCAGACGGCGTTCTTCTTCCAGACGGCCACCTTCTTCCAGTGACATCTGGCTCGGGAACATCCCCTCTTCCATGCCGACGATAAAGACCTGGCTGAACTCCAGTCCTTTGGCGGCATGCATCGTCATCAGCTGAACCGCATCCTGCCATTTGTCGGCCTGCCCTTCCCCCGCTTCCAGCGCGGCATGGGACAGGAAAGCCTGCAACGGCATCAGATCCTGATCCTCATCCTGGTAGCTGAACTGACGGGTCGCCGTCACCAGTTCTTCAAGGTTTTCTATCCGGGTTTGTCCTTTCTCCCCTTTTTCCTGCTCATACATCATCCACAGGCCGGAGTCTTTGATGACCCGATCCGTCTGTACATGTAAGGGCAGTTCACAGGTTTCCTGAGACAGGGAATCGATCAATTCAATAAAGCGTTGCAGCGCCGAGGCCGCCCGGCCCGCCAGGGCTTTCTCTGTCAGCAATTCCCGGGACGACTGCCATAATGTTAATTGGCGGTCGCGGGCTGCCTGACGGACCACGTCAAGAGTACGGTCACCGATGCCGCGGGTCGGGGTATTTACAACCCGCTCGAACGCTGCATCGTCATTACGGTTAGAGATAAGACGCAGATACGCCAGTGAATCTTTGATCTCTTGTCGCTCGAAGAAGCGCATGCCGCCATAGATCCGGTAAGGCAGACTGCTTTGTAACAGGGCTTCTTCCAGCACACGGGATTGGGCGTTACTGCGGTAAAGGATGGCGCAATCGGCCAGGGCTCCGCCCTGCTCATGCCAGTGCCGGATCCGCCCGACCACAAAACGGGATTCATCCAGCTCATTGAAGGCGCAATACAGAGAAATCGGTTCTCCGTCGCTGTCTTCTGTCCAGAGTTCTTTGCCCAGACGCCCCTCATTATTGGCGATGAGGGTATTGGCAGCTTTAAGGATGTTACGCGTAGAGCGATAGTTCTGTTCCAGACGAATGGTTTGCGCGCCGGGGAAATCGTTCAGGAAACGCTGAATATTTTCGACCTGCGCACCACGCCAGCCATAAATCGACTGATCATCATCACCGACTATCATGACACGCCCCGTCTCACCGGCCAGCATTCGTATCCAGGCATACTGGATATTATTGGTATCCTGGAATTCGTCCACCAGCAGATTGGTAAAACGCTCACGGTAGTGATTAAGGATATGCGGTTTATTGAGCCACAACTCATGGGCGCGGAGCAGCAGTTCTGCAAAGTCGACCAGTCCGGCGCGATCACAGGCTTCCTGATAGGCCTGGTAAATCTTCAGCCAGGTCTGCTCGACCGGATTCCCGTAACTTTCGATATGCTTCGGCCGCAGGCCTTCGTCTTTTTTGCCATTGATGTACCACATGGCCTGCCGTGCAGGCCACTGCTTATCATCAAGATTCAGCGCTTTGATCAGGCGTTTCAGTAACCGTAGCTGATCTTCGCTATCCAGGATTTGAAAATCGGCAGGTAACCCTGCATCCAGCGGGTGTGCACGTAATAACCGATGGGCCAGGCCATGAAACGTCCCGATCCACATACCTCCCTGACTGGTTCCCAATACCTGTTCAATACGGTGGCGCATCTCTGCGGCCGCTTTGTTGGTGAAGGTCACCGCCATAATAGAGTAGGGAGAACAGTTCTCAACGGTCAGTAGCCAGGCGATACGGTGTACCAGCACACGGGTTTTACCACTACCGGCACCCGCCAGTACCAGCAAATTGCTGCGCGGTGCCGCCACGGCTTCACGCTGGTTATCATTTAAACTGTTGAGCAGATCAGAAACGTCCATAAGCACCGCAATTGAGGAGAAATTTAACTGTATATTTTTACAGCCATTATACCAGCGTCATCAGCGAATCCAACCGCGAAATTTCCAGGTGGGGTAACAGACGGGCATCCCGGGCTGTCATCAGGTCACGGTCACCGGGGTTGATCCAGCAGGACTGAAAGCCATTGACAATAGCACCGGCAACATCGGTCGTCAGGTCATCCCCGATATGCAGTATCTCAGCCGCCGGTAATTGCAGGCGTTCTGCCGCCAGCCGATACATATCCTGCGCCGGTTTTGCCCGGCCATCCGGTCCGGCACGCAGAATAAAGCGAAAATACCCGGCAATACCCATTTTTTCCGGTTCCGCATTCCCGTTGGTGATCGCGACCAGGGGCAAGCGATCCGCCAGGTAGCGCAGAGTACGGTGAGTGGAATCCGGCATGTTTACGTCGCTGCGCCAGCGGGCAAATACGGACATCACATGCGCGACCCCCTGGCGGCATGCCTCTTCCGGCAGCCCGGCGGCCTGCATCACAAGGAATACAGCCTTTTCCCGCCACAGCGTGACATCGTGGACGGCTTGCGGAGTCTCACTTTTCACCTGATCACGGGCGGCTTCATAGTCACTGAGCGTTATCTTTTCTAACGCCGGGTGCCACTGCTGTAACGCCTGATGCGTTTTTCTGACCGTCATCAGGATCACATCGCCGTTATCATACAACGTGTCATCCAGATCAAAGGTCATTGCGCGGATCTTGCCCGGTGGTCGGTAAAAGTGCATTATTTTTTTCCTCGTTTCGCCCGCGGATGGGCAGCATCATACACCGAAGCCAGATGCTGAAAATCCAGATGGGTATAGATCTGGGTGGTCGACAGGTTCGCATGGCCCAATAGTTCCTGCACCGCACGTAAATCACCGCTGGATTCCAGCATATGGGTGGCGAACGAATGACGCAATTTATGCGGATGAATATGGCTGCTGAGTCCCTGTTTCACCCCCCAGCCAGCAAAACGCTTCTGAACATTACGCGCAGAGATACGGTTGCCCTGCTGCGAAAGAAAGACAGCATCATCCTGCGCGCCAAATAATTCACGCATTTTCAGCCAGCGTTGCATCCATTCACAGGCCGTGCGTCCTATCGGTAATCGCCGTTCTTTACTGCCTTTCCCCGTGACCAGAATTTCTCCGGACTCCGCATCAAAATGCCGGCAATCCAGATTGACCAGCTCCGCTAAACGTAATCCGGCACCGTACATCACCTCAAGCATGGTACGGTCACGTACCGATAACGGATCATTGAGGTCGATGTCCAGCAACTGCCCCATCTCATCGACATCAATATTTTTCGGCAGATGACGGGACGTTTTGGGTGTGGCAATCCCCTTCGCCGGGTTAGCCGGTAACGCTCCCCGGTCAACCTGCCAGTCGAGAAAGCTGCGTAAGGCGGACAACCGTAATGCCAGGCTGGTCGCCTGAAGCCCGTTACGGCGACTTTTCGCCGCCAGTGCGCGGACATGCGTGGGCTCCAGTTGCTCCCAGTGCTGCAGACCGGCATCCTTCATCAGCAGGATCAGCGCCGCTAACTGGTGCTGATAACTGGTCAGCGTCAGCGGACTTAACTGGCGTTCGACCTTCAGGTAACGCAGAAAACGATCGACAGGCACCTGCAGGCTATCGGTAAGTTCGGGGGCATTCATTTACGTGAAATCCATCGTGCCAGCAGGTCCGGCAGCATTCCGGCCAGATATTGCAGTAACTCCGTCCCCATCCCCGGCTGGTAGTGCTGTTTATCACGGCTGGTGAAGATAAGTACCCCGAGGTCCTCATGGTCGCCCATCAGTGACATAGCTACCGACCCTATCGCCTTTGCGTCCGGCAATAGCAGGAGTAATTCGGGGCCATTCAACGGACCAAGATAATGCTGGCGGCGGCCAAAGCGCTGGATCCGTAATGTATCAAACGCCTGCCGGGAAAGTCCGAGGCCGGTAAACCCCGACGGTGCGCCCAGCAACCATTTTTCACTGAACAGGCGTACGGTCGCCCCTGCCAGGCCGAGACCTCTGGCCCAGCGGTGTAACCGCTCAAGCATATCCTGCAGACTGTCCGCAGCCGTCAGGTGTGACTGCAACGATAATAGCTGCCCGAAAAGCTGTTGATTCGCCGAGGCCTGCTCCATCAGCAATGTAATTTCTTCTTCCAGTTGCTGAATATGATTCCGCTGGCGCGCCATATGCCATTCCACCAGCGAAACACTGCCTCTCACCGGATGAGGCACCTGCATCTGTTCGACCTGACGGGCATTACGGATAAAGAAATCAGGATTACGACACAAATAGTCACTGACGGACTGCTCATCAGGTGCCATATCTTTCAGTAATTCCGGTTCTTCATCGGGTTTCATAAATGAATAAATCCGTCGTAGACATGTGTTGCCGGTCCCGTCATATATAGCGGGGTGCCCGGACCGTCCCAGGTGATGGTTAAACTGCCGCCCGGTAAATCGACACGGACGCTTTCAGCCAGCAGCCCCTGAAGTATACCGCTGGCGACGGCCGCACAGGCTCCGCTGCCACAGGCCTGAGTTTCCCCGGCGCCTCGCTCATAGACCCTTAAACGGATATGAGAACGGGAAACCACTTCCATAAACCCGACATTAACCCGTTCAGGAAAACGTTCATGACTTTCCATCTGCGGGCCGAGCAACTCAACGGCTGCGGTGGTAATATTATCCACCTGAATCACACAATGCGGATTACCCATAGAAACGGCACCAAACATCAGGGTCTGTTCCGCTAACCGTAACAGATACAGGTTTTCGGCTTTATTGGCACGAAACGGGATATTGGCTGGCTCAAAATCCGGCTCCCCCATATTGACCCGCACCGTGTCATCACTGTTGACGGTCAGAACCATCCTGCCGGTATGGGTACTCACCCGGATATCTTTTTTATTGGTCAACCCCTTAAGACGGACAAAACGGGCAAAACAGCGGGCGCCGTTACCGCATTGGGCCACTTCGCTGCCATCGGCGTTAAAGATACGGTAATGAAAATCCAGTTCCGGGTCATAAGGGGGTTCAACGATCAGTAACTGATCAAATCCTACGCCCAGATGACGGTCGGACAGCCGGCGAATAAGTTCCGGCGAGAAAAACACATTCTGAGTGACTGCGTCAACGACCATAAAATCATTGCCGAGACCGTGCATTTTTGAAAACTGCATTGTTTGCTCCGCCGGTTACACTGTGATTTATGGTGCTACGGTTCCTGCAGGTACTGAAGTATCAGTATCCTGTGGCACGACTATGGAGGTTTTATGGTGACGGGCCTGATCTTTCGGAAAATAGAGAGGTCCCTTCAGTCCGCATCCCGTTAATGCTGCGGGGATCACTATGAATACCAGCCAACCGAACATTTTTTTCATTTTTGTTACACTCAATCTGTGCTTAATCTCATTCACTTATCATCGCAGTTGAACAAGGAAAAGCAACAGAAAATCCCCGAATTCCGCTCTCAATTGCAGAAGCTTTTCCTCGCGGATCAGACAAGGATTGGCAAACCCTGTCAGCGCGCTATACTTTGCAAAAAACAGGGGAGCAATAATGAACGACAGTGAATTTCATCAACTGGCAGACCAGTTACTTCTGAGTGTTGAAGAGCGCCTGGATGAGCATGACGGCGATGCCGATATCGATTACGAAACCCACGGCAGTGTGATGACACTCAGCTTTGAAAATGGCAGTAAAATTGTCATTAACCGTCAGGAGCCTCTGCATCAGGTCTGGCTCGCGACCAAAGCCGGGGGATATCACTTCAGCTATCAGTCCCCGCACTGGATTTGTGACCGTAGCGGCACCGAATTCTGGACATTGCTGGAGCAGGCATGCACCGCCCAGGCCGGCGAGAAATTCAGTTTCTGAGCCTGAAAGCCGGCAGGGTAACGGTGCCGGCTTGCCAGTTTCAGAACCGATCCTTTGAACGCGGTAATATATTCCGGCTCAGTTGCGGGGAAACGTTTTCAGCCACTTCATCGTGGGAGGCAGAACGAAAAGGTAATACCCGGGTTTTTCCGCCTTCCGTCACCAGTTGATAAAACTGTGGCAGGTTAAAATTGATAAAACCGGAGCCGTAGGTAAAGCGATCATGCGAGGAAGAGTAGAACCGGCTGACATCACGCACCAGTTCTTCTTTACTACCCTCACAATGGCGGTAGACCTCTACCCCGTTTTGCTCATCCAGGATATAAATATTAAAATCCGCGCAAGACGGGCTGTCTTCAAAAAAGAACTGAATAATCCCTTCACTGGCATAGCCGTTAACGACAGCGGGTAATTCCGCTTGCTGCGATCCCACCTTAATCGATAAGCCATGCAATTTGTTGTTGGAAATGGCACCATAAAACTCTACCGCGTTTTCCAGTTTCTGTACCGAGACACTCATGCGCTCGAAGAAAATCCCCCAGGTATCTCCCGCCAGCCGCAGCGCCTTAAAGCGCCCGGGTTCCTGACGGGGACTGGATAAACGGATATCAACACATTCCGAGACCAGTTGCTGAACCCGTGTACGGATAAGTCCGCGCAAATGCTGGCTGTAACAGAAAACCTCCACGCTGTCCGGAGGCTGAGCATCCTGGTGCATCTTGCCGAGAATCGTTTTGAGCGCATCAATCATCGACTGCTCACCGTGAAAATGCAGGGTGCGCACTTCATTCCAGGAATTGCGGTACAGCAGGTCAATACTCCCGATCAGGCAACGCTGCTGCTGTCCGAAGCTGAAGACATCCAGTTTACGAAAATCAAAATGAATGACCTGATCCCGGAACGCCGCCGTCGGGTCATATTCCAGGTTCACCATAATGGCCAGATGACGGATTTCACACGGGCTGTACAACGCTTTCGGGGTCGGCGCCGGTACGCGGAGCGGAAAGTGATGGGCAACATCCGTCACCAGCCCCTGTAATTTTTCATTCTCACATCCGCCACTGCCTTTAATATGCAGCCGTGTTTTGTCGGTCAGCAGACCATTGAACCAGCTCCAGGCCACCAGCTTGATCAGGTAGCGGTTATACTCCAACGGCTGATGACTGATAATAGAATTCATCTGCGGAGCATAATTATACAGATACCAGCCCGGGCGATTTGCGCGCCCTTCAGGGACATGGATAAACGTCAGATTCTCTTCACTCAGATCCGGTGAAATCTGCGGATTGACCAGGATAACTTTACCAGGCAGAACTTCAAACGCCGCATATAATTTACGCGTCAGTACCCCGATATCCTGTGGACTGGCACTCACACTTAAATTATTACGGCGAGCAAAACGGATAAGATTACGATAACTCTGCATCATCGCATCCAGTAGCTCGTTATGCGCTTCGCGTACCTGGTCAATCTTCCAGCTGTCACGACTGTCGAGTATTTGTAGCCGCTGCTGATCCCAACCCCACTCTTTCACCAGCTGACTGAGTATTTCCCGTCGCCATTGAGAACGCCCCTGCGGCTGCTCTACCGACAGCTTTTCACAGGCTTTCAGGTAAAAACACCGACGAACCAGGTCAAGCCGGGCAGGATCCTCTATCGCCTGTAAATAGTCGGTGACTTTTTCCAGCATCATGCAATAGGGGTCAAGGCCGAAACTGACAATTTCACCGTCATGAAGCCGTTGTTTAATATCCATCGCCAGCAGACGCGTATCCGGATATTCGCGGGTGTAGGCTTCCAGCAACAATGTTTTCAGTACCGCTTTATACGGAGAATCGATACTTTTATATAACTGCCAGAGGCTGGCACCGAAATACTCCTCGGCCGAAAGCGTGCTCAGGCCGCCCAAATCCAGCCATTCATTGGGTGTCAGCGCGCCACCGGCATATAAAGACATCACATAATCATCGTAGCGGCCTTCCCCTGATGCCGGCACCATATTCCAGAGGATACGTTTACCCGCCATCCGGACAGCGGAACGGTAAAATTCATCCAGCAGCAGAATATGCTGTGTGCTGCCGCAGTCTTCAGTCCCCAGATTACCGCTTTCGTTATGCCGGAAACGGTTTTCATCGATCAGGAAAAAGCTGACTTCAATACCCAGCGACTGGCACCATTGCGCCAGCAGCCGGCATTTATTCTGTAGTGCCTGTCTTTCGTGGCTGTCCAGCCAGGACTGATGGCAGACCCAGATATCCAGGTCGGAATGGTTATTCTGCCCCACCGAGGACGTACTGCCCATGGAATAAACCCCGGTGATCGGCGCTTCTCCCTGCGGGTGGATATGCTGTATGAAGGGTTCGTCAGAAAAACGTTTCAGAAGGTTCAGCTGATGTGCTGCGGGCGTAAAAAAACTGATACCGTGCGGTACATTGCCCTGCTGATAGCCAGGCAGCGCAGTATGATGATAGTGCAGCAGAGCAGGAAGCAAGCTATACACCTGCCGGAAAGCAGGCCCCATCGCTGCCATTGCCCGATCTACCCTGAGCTGATTAATGGCGTCAAGTCGCTGTTTCAGAGTTTCAATATAAAGGTACAAGACGTTTTGCCTGCAAGTTCCGGTGATTACGCACTTTTATACTCCGATAAAACAAGATACTCGTGACGCCGGGACAGAGCGGACTGAAAAAATATTCCCCTCCGGGACCAGGCCACGGTTACTGCAATGATGATTATTTTATCACCTTTCACCACGGAATCTTAATATTAGATGCCACAGAACCCTCATTGCGGCGGGTCATATACCATTACAGACCGTCCGGATTTCATCGCCGAAGCCTGCCACATTTATCGTTTAAATGATAGGATGATTAGCAAACGACAAAAACGGTTAACGACATGTCTGACAAAACTATTCGTATCGCTACACGGCAAAGCCCGCTGGCTCTCTGGCAGGCGCATTATGTTCAGGAACAGTTAATGGCCGCCCACCCTGGCTTACAGGTGGAACTGGTCCCGATGGTCACCAAAGGTGATGTCCTGCTGGATACCCCGTTATCGAAAGTGGGTGGTAAAGGACTGTTTGTCAAAGAGCTGGAACTGGCCATGATGGAAAATCGTGCCGATTTGGCGGTTCATTCCATGAAAGATGTGCCTGTCGCATTTCCCGAAGGCCTGGGCCTGGTCACGATTTGTCCGCGCGAAGACCCGCATGATGCCTTTGTTTCTGACAAATATCAGACAATTGATGAACTTCCCGCCGGAGCCATCGTCGGCACGTCCAGTTTACGCCGTCAGTGTCAGCTCAGCGCACGCCGCCCTGATTTAGTGATCCGTTCCTTACGCGGTAATGTCGGTACCCGCCTTTCAAAACTGGATGCCGGGGAATACGATGCGATAATCCTGGCTGCGGCCGGTCTGAAGCGACTGGGGATGGAAGCCAGGATCCGTAGTACCCTGCCAGCTGAAGTCTCTCTGCCCGCGGTCGGTCAGGGAGCGGTCGGTATTGAGTGCCGGCTGGATGATGCTGAAGTGATTTCGCTACTGCAGGCACTTAACCACGACGATACTGCAACCTGTGTCCGTGCAGAACGGGCGATGAATACCCGTCTGGAAGGCGGCTGCCAGGTACCGATTGGCAGCTATGCTATTCTGCAGGAAAACGACGGACTCTGGTTACGTGGCCTGGTAGGAACACCGGACGGCAGCCGGATTATCCACGGCGAACGCCGGGGACACCGTTCTGAAGCTGAACAACTGGGGATTTCGCTGGCGGAAGAACTGCTGGAACGGGGAGCCGGTGATATTTTGCGGGATGTCTATCAGGGGCATCCGCCGGTATGACCATACTGGTCACCCGGCCAGAGCCTTCAGCCTCCGCGCTGGTGGCACGATTGCGGCAGGCAGGCAAACATGCCTGGAGCCTGCCGTTAATTGAATATGCCCCTGGCCGGGGCCTGCCTGAGCTGCCACAAAAGCTGGCAACACTGGCCCCGGATGACCTGCTGTTTGCTGTATCACATCAGGCGATCCGTTTCGCAGCACCGGTAATTATGCAAAGCAATACTGCATGGCCCGCCAGTGTCGACTATTATGCTATAGGTCGGCGTACCGCATTGGAATTACATCAGGCCTGTTTACAGAACGTGAACTACCCGCAGGACACAGGAACCAGTGAAACGCTGCTGAATCTGCCTTCGCTGCAGGATCTCACCGGTAAGCGTGCGCTGATCCTTCGGGGAAATGGCGGCCGGGAACTGCTGGCAGAAACGCTCACACAGCGGGGGGCTACCGTTGAACTTAGCGAATGCTATCAGCGGATCCCTTGCCAGTATCAGGGTGCAGAAGAAGCTGTGCGCTGGCGAAGACAAGGTATCACGACGCTGGTTGTCACCAGTGGCGAAATGCTGCAATTTTTATATCAGCTGTTTCCTGCCATAGATCGCAGAGAATGGCTATTACACTGTCGGCTGATTGTCGTCAGTGAACGTTTAGCTACCCTCGCCGGAGAAGCAGGCTGGCACTCTGTAACGGTAGCTGATGGCGCGGATAACGACGCGCTATTTCGCGCGTTATACTGAACTAAAAACAATGGGATGAGCCAAAATGACGGAACAAAAAGACCCCTCCGCCATGCCTGAAGTCACACCACCGGAAGAGAATCTTTCTCCGGCAGCAGAAAAGACTTCACCGGCAAAAAACAGCGGAACAACTTTAGCCATTGTGGCCATTATCATTGCTCTGGCTGCCGGTGGAGGAAGTTACTGGTACAGCAAACAGCAGCAAGATGCCGCAACCCGTTCACTGCAGTCGCTGGACAAGCAACTGAGTGATCTGGTTCAGCAAAGTCAGGCCGGCCAGCAACAGCTGTCACAGCAGCTTAACTCAGCGACGCAGGCACTTCAGGATGCACGACTGCACCAGGAAGCGACCGATAAAGAGCTGAGCGCGCTACGTGATAAAGTCACCTCACTGACCGGCAATGACAGTAGCAGCTGGCTGATTGCTCAGGCCGACTATCTGGTAAAACTGGCAGGGAGAAAACTCTGGAGTGACCAGGATGTGACTACCGCAGCTGCATTATTAAAAAGTGCGGATGGCAGCCTGGCCCAAATGGATGACCCGAGTGTACTGAATGTACGCAGGGCGCTGACTAACGATATCAGTACCCTTTCTTCCATTAACCAGGTGGATTATGACGGTATCATTCTGCAACTGAATCAGTTGTCTAATGGGGTCGATAATTTACGACTGGCCGATGATGAAGGCAGCAATAATCCGATGGATGCCGACAGTAAAGAACTTTCCGGTTCTCTGGCCCACTGGCGTGAAAACCTGGAGAAGAGCTGGCACGACTTTATGGATAATTTCATTACTATCCGCCGTCGCGATAATACCGCCCAGCCACTACTGGCACCAAACCAGGACATTTATCTGCGTGAAAATATTCGGTCGAAATTACTGATCGCTGCGCAGGCGGTTCCGCGCCACCAGAACGAAATTTATAAACAGTCTCTGGAATCTGTTTCTTCCTGGGTACGCGCCTGGTATGACACCAGTGATCCGGCAACCAAAGCATTTCTGTCACAGATTGATGCTCTGGAACAACAGAACATTGCGATGGATGTGCCGGATGCACTTTCCAGCCAGCCACTGCTGGATAAACTGATGCAAACCCGGGTTCGTGGATTGCTGAATCAGCCTTCAGCCCCCTCTGTACAACAGGGGAATTAAGCATGCTAAAAATCCTGATTCTGTTTTTATTGCTACTGGCAGGGATTGTCTTGGGTCCTCTGCTGGCGGGTCACCAGGGATATGTGCTGATCCAGACCGATCACTGGAATATTGAAACCAGTGTCACCGGACTGGTGATCATTCTGATCGTTACGCTGATGGTGATCCTGCTGATTGAATGGGTGTTGCGTCGACTGTTTCGTACCGGAAAACGTACCCGTGGGTGGTTCACCGGCCGCAAACGTCGCCGTGCACAGCGACAGACGCGTGATGCGCTGATCAAACTGGCAGAAGGCGACCATAAACAGGTTGAGAAGCTACTTTCCCGCGATGCCGATCATGCGGCAGATCCGTTAGCCAACTATCTGCTGGCTGCTGAAGCCGCACAACAGCGCGGGGATGAAATCCGGGCGAACCAGCACCTGGAGCGTGCCGCTGAAGTCAGCAGCGACAACCAGATCCCGGTGGAAATTACCCGTGCACGTATTCTTCTGGCCCGTAAAGAAGATCATGCGGCCCGTCACTGTATTGATCGTTTGCTGGAAGTGACACCGCGTCATCCTGAAGTGCTCCGCCTGGCAGAGCAGGCTTATCTGAATACCGGTGCCTGGCGTGCTCTGCTCGATATTCTGCCTTCAATGGAGAAGTCACAGGTGATCAACGATGAGCAGCTACAGGATCTGCAGCAACGCTCATGGCTGGGCCTGATGAACCAGGCCATGGCTGAGCAAGGCAGCGAAGGGCTTAAACAGTGGTGGGGAAATCAGAGCCGTAAAACCCGTCAGGACACCGCCCTGCAGGTCGCGATGGCAAATCATCTGATTGAGTGCAATGACCCGGCAACAGCGCAGGAAATTGTACTGAGCGGACTGAAGCGTCAGTATGACGAGCGTCTGATCCTGCTACTGCCACGCATCAACAGTGCCTCGCCTGAACAGCTGGAAAAAGCGTTGCGCCAGCAGATGAAGCAGCACGGTGCTACCCCGTTACTGAACAGTACACTGGGGCAGATGCTGATGCGTCAGGGCGAATGGCAACCGGCATCTGAGGCCTTCCGTCAGGCGCTGGAACAGCGTACAGATGCGTTTGATTATGCCTGGCTGGCAGATTGCTATGACAAGATGCGCCGTCCGGAAGAAGCCGCCCGGATGCGACGTGAAGGGCTGTTACTGACTCTGAAACAAAATCCGGAGCAGTAACAGAACGAGCAGTCATACCAAAAGGTGCCTTTAACAGGCACCTTTTTTTATTTCAGGCCATGTATATTCGGTTCACTTTATTGTCGGGCAGCCTTTGCCCCGCTGCGGGCGACCGGGATATGAGACCAGAGAAAACCGGAGGAGTTTTTTATTATCAGCGCGGTGAGTGTTCCGTTCGCTTTGTAATAAGGCTTGCTGCCTGTAATCCGCCGCAGGCGACCGGGCAAAGGGCGCATGGCCGCGCCCTCTGCACTACCGGCCTTGCGACAAGCCTGCCCGCCGCTCCGCGGTACCTTCACTCATTCATGTGTCCTTTACGGACCGGTCATGATTCGCTCCTGCTCAGCATGACCTCTCGCCGCGTCCATGCGGCTCGTCCTGGCCACATTCACTCGCTCAGCGGTGCGATGTCGCCCGACCAACGGTGCTAAATCTGTTATTAAGCGGATTGTGTTTTTGTTTTAAAACCGGAAAACAGTGGTGATGCTCCGATGGAAGGTTTTGGGGCGCTATCCGCAGCGCCGAACGCAGAGTGACGGCCAGGCTGAGCCGGCATGGACGCCGGCGAAAGCACGGCTGAGCCAGGACGGCGAATCCGGGCGGGCCGTCAGGCCGGAGTGATAAGTGAGGGTACAGCGAGGACCTGCGCCAGGCGCGGATTGTTAAGGCCCGCGCCTTCGGGCCTTAACCCGGCCGCCGCCATGCGGCAACTGAAACTACTGTACGTATGGCGGCCGGAACCTGCTCAGAGCTGATCCCCGGGAACCGAATAATTTGTTTGTGTAAGTACGGTGAATATTCCGTTCGCTTTGTGGTAAGGCTTGCTGCCTGTAATCCGCCGTGGGCGACCGGGCAAAGGGCGCATGGCCGCGCCCTCTGCACTCCCTGCCTTGCGACAAGCCTGCCCGCCGCTCCGCGGTACCTTCACTCACTCATGTGTCCTTTACGGACCGGTCATGATTCGCTCCTGCTCAGCATGACCTCTCGCCGCATCCATGCGGCTCGTCCTGGCCACATTCACTCGCTCAGCGGTGCGATGTCGCCCGACCAACAGTGCTAAATCTGTTATTAAGCGGATTGTGTTTTTGTTTTAAAACCGGAAAACAGTGGTGATGCCCGGAGAGCAGGTTTTGGGGCGCTATCCGCAGCGCCGAACGCAGAGTGACGGCCAGGCAGAGCCGGCAGGGACGCCGGCGAAAGCACGGCTGAGCCAGGACGGCGAATCCGGGCGGGCCGTCAGGCCGGAGGCTACTGACGCAGGCTCCACTACAATACGACACCGGGTGAAGCAGCTTCGCGCAGACCCTGTCAGGGTACTATTTGACCTCACACAACAGCACTGGCACAGGGGATCCTGGCATCCACTCAGACACGACCTGACTATGAATTCTGTTGATGGCGTCGTCTGGCGAATAAACGACCTCAAGAGGATCTTTTTACGATCCTGTGAAATACAGGCCACAGCCCTCACTTTTCCCCGGCGCTGACTGCTTTTTGTTTATACAGCCAAACCATCTTATAATCCCTTCAGTTCACATGGTTACTTCACGAATGCAAGGATGATAAATGACTAACCAGACTACACCCGCCGGCAACAATACAACAACCACCCGCCTGAAATTACAGTCCACCGGCGTCACAGCATACTGCACCTTTGGACCCGCACTCTATTTTCATCCCGACAGCGAAAGCCTGATTGCCGTTGATGCCTGTGATAACGATGCCATTGAGCGGGAGCATGGCCGGCTGGAAAAGCTGCTGGCTACCCGTATCGATGCTCAACTGCGCATTGACGACCTCACGCAGCAAATTACCCGCCTCGACTGGCATCAGGTCGCTGAGCGCAACCGCCTCGAATCACGGCTGAAACAGGAATATCAGCAGCTCGACGGGGCCATCGGAGCGCTGAGAAGCGAGCTTCAGGATCTCACCCCGGCCAGCCAGCTTCCGCAGGCCACACTGCTGGATGATAACGCCAAAAAGAGTGCCATCGGCATTATGGAGATGATCGAAATCCGGGGCAAAGGCTACCGCGGCGGGCGTTACACCTATGTCCGCTCCGATAAAATCCGCAGTCACTGGCGGCGCTATCGACTGAACGACGGCGAAAAACAGCCGGCGACAAAGAGTTTTATGAAAACCGTCAGTCATACCGGTGAAGATGGCGTCACCCGTACGCGGCAGGAAATCGATACGGAGAAGCTGAAGTCACAGCTGGCAAAAGTAAAACCCTCCATGACCGTCCGGGAACAGAAGCTGATTGATGACCATGTGGATGTACTCACGGACTGGGCAAGAGAACTGAATGACAGCCTGAAAGAACATGCTGAATCGGAAAGCGGCAACATCGTTTTTGACGGACAGGCCCAGCTGATGCGCTGGACTTACGGCGCCGGCCTCAAAGGCTCCCTGAACCCGTTTGAATACGACATCCGCACCGGTAAGGTAAAACCCTCCGCCACGGCCAGCGGAAAACTGAGCGCCTACGCCAGCCTTGCGCTGGCCGAAGCGAAAAGTACCGCAAAAGTTTACTGGCCTGACTATGCCGGAACCCGTATCTGCTACCCGCTGGACCCGGCACGCATCCCCGGTGGCGGCATGGGGCTGCTCGGCATTCTGCGCTTTGATTTCGAACTGGCCCTGTCCGGCAGTATCGGGGCCAGTCTGGGTATCGAGGCCGGTGTCAGCTTCTCCGGGAATGTGGTAAAGGGACTCCCCGTCAAGGCCACGCCGACCGGCACGCCTGGGCAATGGCGCAATGTTGATATTTCAAAAGCAGCAGAAGAAGTAAAGCCTGGTACAGAACTGAGCCTGTTTGCCGGTGCGGAAGTCGGGACCAATCTCACCGGAAAAATGGTCTGGCTCAACCCCGACCAGGCCGGTAAGGGAAGTGATAAATTCACCTCCCTGGCAAAAGTGGCTGTAGGTGTAACAGGACAGGCCGGCCTGGGTACGAGCGGCAGCATGAAATTCAGCTGGACGGACGGCAAGGTTCGCATTCTGATTAAAGGCGGCATCTGCTACGGCCTCGGCGCAAAAGGCTCAGTGGCTTTAGATGTCGACGGGCAGGCCATCATGGACGAATTTATGCCCTGCTTCACCTACATGCTGCGCAATGCCGACTACACCCGCCTGATGAGTATCATGCTGGAAGATGATTATCGTTACTTCTGTGCTATCCCGTTACTCGCAGGCATGTACAGTCTGAACAGAGTCATTGATGCCGGTGATGAAATCATTGATTCATTAAAAATGGGCTGGGACAATAAGGAGGCCCGCGTAAGGCTGATGGAAAAAATACTCGATAATGATGACTACCTGAAATACGCCCCGCCGGAAAGCAAAGGTGCCGCCATCGCCGCCCTGATTGAGACCAGTTTCTGGGATGAAGTTGCCAGTCCGGCCAGCCATCGGGGGGAAGCCTGCGAGGGCGGCACCACCTTTGCCAGCCGGAAGCGCGCTATTCTTGCCGTCCTGCGCTGGGTGCAGTCAAAGCGTGAGTACGAGAATATCATGCAGCACCTTTCCACCACGATTGGCGAAAAAGGCGACTGGAAAGCCAACGAGGCCCGCGTTATCATGTTTCTGGCTAAAGGTGAGCAACCGCGTGAATACGGATACGATGCCAGGTTCATTCCGGGCGGACCGAAGGTCATCATCACCCCCAGCCACTACGCGGAAAATCTGCACGCCATTTACACCCATTTGCCGGATGCCCCCGCCGTTTCTCCGGGTCACTCGAACGAATTCATGCTCCCCCTCACGCCTGTGTCACCGTCACTCCTGCACAGCTGTACCACCTACATCATTACCCAACACGGACGATAAACCATGACCGGACAGACTCTTTCACGCCTTAGCCTGACA
>NZ_JFJX01000027.1:0-598 GCF_000611875.2 Tatumella sp. UCD-D_suzukii | reverse complement strand
GGTCAATTCAGGCGAAAATATCTGGTGATATTCAGCGTTCTGTAGCTGATGAAAAACCTGCTGAAAAAACTCCTGAAGAAGTCTGTGAGGCTAGCCCTCCAATCAGTAACACCTTCAATAACGTCTCTGACGGTTATATTAACTATAACGGCTGTGAGTATGAAGCAACGGGCGTTATCGTTTGTAATAACGCTAAAACGGTCTGTGCTGCGACTTGGAAGCCTACAGGTTACGTTCCTGAGTCTGGTGAGAGTCAATCACAACCAACTGACGATATTGGTGGTGATACTGGTGTTTCTGAGACTGGTGGCGGTGATACTGGTGGTTCTGATACTGGTGGCTCTTCTGGCGGTTCTTATACGGGTGGCTCCTCTGGAGGTGCTTCCGGTGGCACGTCCGGTAAGTCACTAACTGAGGATCAAGTAGCTTCTGCTGTTGCTAAGGGCGTTAAAACGGCAACCCCTGATTTGTCAGAGGGCATCAAGGATAAACTTACCGAAGATGATACTTCTACAGATGACAAGCGATCAGCTGATGAGCAGACTCAAAATAATATTACTTCTCTTGGTGATAATTTAAATAATCTAGTTCGCGGTGC
>NZ_JFJX01000026.1:0-695 GCF_000611875.2 Tatumella sp. UCD-D_suzukii | reverse complement strand
CTGCTGAATGATGGTGGAGCTAAGCGGGATCGAACCGCTGACCTCCTGCGTGCAAGGCAGGCGCTCTCCCAGCTGAGCTATCGCCCCATCGATGATAATTTTCTGAAGTGTCCTATTCTTTTTCAGACAAGGCATGGCTTCGCGACTCATAGCCTGCTATGCGAGCCGGAGTCATAACGCCGTATGAGAAAGAATTGGTAGGCCTGAGTGGACTTGAACCACCGACCTCACCCTTATCAGGGGTGCGCTCTAACCACCTGAGCTACAAGCCTGCAGAAGATTACTGCTCTCTTTAATTTCATCAGACAATCTGTGTGAGCACTGCGCGGGAGTGTATCTTCAGGTAAGGAGGTGATCCAACCGCAGGTTCCCCTACGGTTACCTTGTTACGACTTCACCCCAGTCATGAATCACAAAGTGGTAAACGCCCTCCCGAAGGTTAAGCTATCTACTTCTGTTGCAACCCACTCCCATGGTGTGACGGGCGGTGTGTACAAGGCCCGGGAACGTATTCACCGTAGCATTCTGATCTACGATTACTAGCGATTCCGACTTCATGGAGTCGAGTTGCAGACTCCAATCCGGACTACGACGCACTTTATGAGGTCCGCTTGCTCTCGCGAGGTCGCTTCTCTTTGTATGCGCCATTGTAGCACGTGTGTAGCCCTACTCGTAAGGGCCATGATGACTTGACG
>NZ_JFJX01000025.1:0-652 GCF_000611875.2 Tatumella sp. UCD-D_suzukii | reverse complement strand
TGTCTATTGATTGTTACTGTAGTTCGACTACCTTTTTTAGCGGCTGCATCCATTAGATAAATCCTATAATATCTTTACAAATAGTTGCGTTGGGAATTACATGTGCTACATTACGCACATGGTGAGTGTTTGAGTGCTTGAAGTCATGATTGATATGCTGGTCTTAAGGATACCGTTTAAAAGCTCTCTTGTATCGGAGCGTCTTGATTCACAGGGAAATTATGTTTCCCATGTGAACCTTGCTGAGGTTGACCGCCTTTCTGGTCTGACTCTTGCCGCCCATACAGTAGAATACGCCATTGATGGTGATTTGACTGTATCGGGGCTTAAGCATCCTTACGAATCTCTCCCTTCGCATTATGCTGGGATCGCATTGAAAATTTTTGAGGGCGGTAAGAATTTCGAGCCATGTGTAGAGCTGAAAGCATCTCCGGCTAAATTGTTACAAGGTCACAATATTTTTGGGCCTACATCTTTTGAGTTGTGCGGTCTGGAATTTTTCGGTGCCTTTGCTGCTGCTATGCCTGAACTCTATGATTTGTGTGATGTAACTAATACGGTAGTTGGTCGCATAGATGTAACTTTCAGTGCAAAAGTCGCAAATGATCACATTGCTAACCAGGTGATTTCTTTCTTGCGCAATGTATCCAAC
>NZ_JFJX01000024.1:0-710 GCF_000611875.2 Tatumella sp. UCD-D_suzukii | reverse complement strand
TGTAATAACGCTAAAACGGTCTGTGCTGCGACTTGGAAGCCTACAGGTTACGTTCCTGAGTCTGGTGAGAGTCAATCACAACCAACTGACGATATTGGTGGTGATACTGGTGGTTCTGAGACTGGTGGCGGTGATACTGGTGGTTCTGATACTGGTGGCTCTTCTGGCGGTTCTGATACGGGTGGCTCCTCTGGAGGTTCTTCCGGTGGCACGTCCGGTAAGTCACTAACTGAGGATCAAGTAGCTTCTGCTGTTGCTAAGGGCGTTAACACGGCAACCCCTGATTTGTCAGAGGGCATCAAGGATAAACTTACCGAAGATGATACTTCTACAGATGACAAGCGATCAGCTGATGAGCAGACTCAAAATAATATTACTTCTCTTGGTGATAATTTAAATAATCTAGTTCGCGGTGCTGGTAAATTTGCTGACCCTGAGCAACATACTGGTCATTATGGTGATGGTGATTCAGAGTTTGATTTGGCAACTGCTCAAGCTAAAACTCAATTAACTATTGATAAAGATTCTCATGGCGGTGCTTGGGAATCATTTTTAAATGAAGGCGCTCTAAGGCCGTCTATTCCTACTGGTCATGGCTGTAGTAATTCTGTTATGTTTTCTGGTTCTGTTTATCAAATTGAGATAGGTTGCGATAAATTAGGCGATATAAAATCAATGCTTTCTTGGGTTATGTATTGTCTTACATTTTG
>NZ_JFJX01000023.1:0-724 GCF_000611875.2 Tatumella sp. UCD-D_suzukii | reverse complement strand
TAAGTGGGAACTTTTCTTTTTCTGCAATCTCTTAATCTGAGCCTGCACCTCATGATGTTTCAAGTATGCAACAAGAGTACGGTGGCGACTTCCTTCGTTCCACATAACAGTTGTTTCATAATCAAGAGCACGAGTCTTTTTAGTCTGACCGTTGGATACATTGCGCAAGAAAGAAATCACCTGGTTAGCAATGTGATCATTTGCGACTTTTGCACTGAAAGTTACATCTATGCGACCAACTACCGTATTAGTTACATCACACAACTCATAGAGTTCAGGCATAGCAGCAGCAAAGGCACCGAAAAATTCCAGACCGCACAACTCAAAAGATGTAGGCCCAAAAATATTGTGACCTTGTAACAATTTCGCCGGAGATGCTTTCAGCTCTACACATGGCTCGAAATTCTTACCGCCCTCAAAAATTTTCAATGCGATCCCAGCATAATGAGCAGGGAGAGATTCGTAAGGATGCTTAAGCCCCGATACAGTCAAATCACCATCAATGGCGTATTCTACTGTATGGGCGGCAAGAGTCAGACCAGAAAGGCGGGCAACCTCAGCAAGGTTCACATGGGAAACATAATTTCCCTGTGAATCAAGACGCTCCGATACAAGAGAGCTTTTAAACGGTATCCTTAAGACCAGCATATCAATCATGACTTCAAGCACTCAAACACTCACCATGTGCGTAATGTAGCACATGTAATTCCCAACGCAACTATTT
>NZ_JFJX01000022.1:0-36566 GCF_000611875.2 Tatumella sp. UCD-D_suzukii | reverse complement strand
ATGAACAGTTCGGGGATTTGAAATTTAAGTATAGAAACAGGGAGTTCTGGTGCCGTGGATACTATGTAGACACGGTAGGCAAGAACACGAAAAAGATACAGGAATATATAAAGCACCAGCTCGAAGCGGATAAAATGGGAGAGCAGTTGTCGATCCCTTATCCGGGAAGCCCGTTTACGGGCCGTAAGTAATCCAAAATGCAAATGTCAGATTGCGATGCGCCTGTTAGGGCGCTGCTGGTAAGAGAGCCTTACAGGCGCATTTGAAAAACCTCCGGCTATGCCGGAGGATATTTATTGCCTTATTTTCTGCCTCACCGGTATCTGGCCGTCACTCTGCGTTCGGCGCTGCGGATAGCGCCCCAAAACCTGCTATCCGGGCATCGCCACTGTTTTTCGGTTTTAAAACAAAACCCCAATCCGCTTAATAACAGATTTAGCACCGTTGGCAGGGCGACATCGCACCGCTGAGCGAGTGAATACGTCCAGGACGAGCCGCAGGGACGCGGCGAGAGGTCATGCTGAGCAGGAGCGAATCATGACCGGTCCGTAAAGGACATATGAGTGAGTGAAGGTACCGCGTAGCGGCGGGCAGGCTTGTCGCAAGGCAGGGAGTGCAGAGGGCGCGGCCTGGCGCCCTTTGCCCGGTCGCCCGCAGCGGATTACAGGCAGCAAGCCTTATTACAAAGCGAACGGAATATTCACGGTCTGAGATAAAAATTACAGATGAGTTTAAAACCCGAAGACCGTCTAACGAAAAATCCCCCGGTTTTCTCCGGGCCCCCACCCGGTGAATTACCGCGACATCGCACCGCTGAGCGAGTGAATACGTCCAGGACGAGCCGCAGGGACGCGGCGAGAGGTCGTGCTGAGCAGGAGCGAATCATGACCGGTCCGTAAAGGACATATGAGTGAGTGAAGGTACCGCGCAGCGGCGGGCAGGCTTGTCGCAAGGCCGGGAGTGCAGAGGGCGCGGCCATGCGCCCTTTGCCCGGTCGCCCGCAGCGGATTACAGGCAGCAAGCCTTATTATAAAGCGAACGGAATATTCACGGTCTGAGATAAAAATTACAGATGAGTTTAAAACCCGAAGACCGTCTAACGAAAAATCCCCCGGTTTTCTCCGGGCCCCCACCCGGTGAATTACCGCGACACCGCACCGCTGAGCGAGTGAATACGTCCAGGACGAGCCGCAGGGACGCGGCGAGAGGTCATGCTGAGCATGGAGCGAATCATGACCGGTCCGTAAAGGACACATGAATGAGTGAAGGTACCGCGCAGCGGCGGGCAGGCTTGTCGCAAGGCAGGGAGTGCAGAGGGCGCGGCCATGCGCCCTCTGCCCGGTCGCCCGCAGCGGATTACAGGCAGCAAGCCTTATTATAAAGCGAACGGAATATTCACGGTCTGAGATAAAAATTACAGATGAGTTTAAAACCCGAAGACCGGCTAACGAAAAATCCCCCGGTTTTCTTCGGGCTACCCATCCGGTGAATTACCGCGACATCGCACCGCTGAGCGAGTGAATACGTCCAGGACGAGCCGCAGGGACGCGGCGAGAGGTCATGCTGAGCAGGAGCGAATCATGACCGGTCCGTAAAGGACACATGAATGAGTGAAGGTACCGCGCAGCGGCGGGCAGGCCTGTCGCAAGGCCGGGAGTGCAGAGGGCGCGGCCATGCGCCCTTTGCCCGGTCGCCCACGGCGGATTACAGGCAGCAAGCCTTATTACAAAGCGAACGGAACACTCACCGTGCTGATAATAAAAAACTCCTCCCTCACCTTTAACTTACAGCACGTTGCCATGCCGTCAGCCAATTCGCATAATGCGCTGGCCACCTCACCGTCGGTGTGCCGGGTTTTCCCATACCGAATCCATGTCCGCCGCGGGAATAACGAAATAACTCAACCGGCACATGTTCCCGCTGACAGGCAGCCTGCAGAATCAGGGTATTTTCAGGGTCAGACACCGGATCATCTTTCGCCTGCACCAGGAAAAATGGAGGTGACTGCGGTGTCACAAAATTCTGTACTGACCACTGTGCATCCTGCTGCAGAGAAGCCCCTGTACCGGCCAGGATACGGTGTGTTGAGGTATGCGTATAGGGAGGTTCAAGTGTGATCACCGGGTAAATTAATGCTGCCCGGTCAGCCTTTGCGGGCAGAGAATCAAGAGCATCTGTCGGAGGGTAACTGACAAAATTACTGCGGGTCACGGCTAATCCCAGTAAATGAGCACCGGCAGAAAACCCCAGTACACTCAGGTGCTTCTCCCGTTGCCTGATAATACGTAATGCCCGTTGCGCATCCTGCAAGGCCACCAGAGTACCCTCCCCCCAATTTTCATCAGGCAGGCGATACGTCAGTACATAGGCCCTAAAACCGCGGGCGGTAAGCCATGCCGCTGCGGGTAAAGCTTCTTTACGCATTTCTATCCGTTTATAACCCCCCCCGGCAGCAATCAGTACCGCATAACCGTTGGGATTAGCCGGTAAATAAACACTCAGTACGGGGCGGGCAATATGGCTCAGTGCACCATCCCCGGAAACTTTTACCGGCCCGCCTGGGCCTCCTCCTCCCGGAGGTATCCCCGCCCACAGCGGTATCACTTCCGCAGGGGGTGACTGCACGGGGGCCGCCTCAGCCACTGCACTCAGGCTTTGTCGGCCGCTGAACACTCCGGCGGCGACACACGCCAGGAAAGTACGACGATGCATCAATGGCCTCCTACAGTCAGAGAATTTTACCTGCAACAGACCGCGATATCCCCCCGAAGCACAACAGACAAATGACAGACGGTGTCCTGATGCCATGAACCATTACCGTTCCTCAGTCTCTGCCTCTTTTTCTGCCGGCGGAAATACCCGGAATACGCTGAATTTCACACACGAAAAAGTTTCCTCCCCCTCTGCTGCAATGGGGTGTAAACCTGCTCCCGCAGCAGGATCGGGTGAAAACATCTGTATGTGCTCCCCCCGGCAGGATGTGAAATTAAGACAACCCCTCACAGACAGCCGACAGTAAAGAAAATATTGTGTCATCAGGTAGTTATGTCTCATTCCTTTGATTTAAATGCCGAAAATTTCACTTTCTGACACTAAAGGCACATTATTATGATGAACTATCTGCTTCCGGGGATCGCCATACTGCTGTTAATCATTGCCGGCGTACTGTTTGTCTCCTATCTGCGGGACAGGCGTAAAACCCGCTTCTCCCGCGGAAACAAACGTCGTTAAACGTTCGGTTATCACATCACTGGCCGTATCCTGCGATTTGCACAGGATACGGTCCTTCCTGTCGCCGGAGATTATTTCCCGTTGGGAGTTTCCGGCTGTAGTTCATAGGCTTTTTGTACCAGCGGATCCCGCTCAGCCTTATCCGTCACTTTACGATCCCATATTTCATCCATCTGGCGACGTGTATCTTCTGTGATCTCTTGCGGAACAACATTCCGGTAATGTGTTTCCTCACCGGTCACCACTTTTACAATCAGTTCAGATACCTGATGTGGCTGATACTGTTCATGCGGGAATGCAATTTGTGAATAGTCGAATACCGTATCTTCTTTATCTTCCGGCCACCAGTGTTGCCACGCTTCAAACATACGGTCATTGAACCCGGTCAGAATCGGGCCCGGGTTTACCGTCGCAACCTGCACACCAAATTCACGCAATTCTTTATGCAACGCTTCGGCAAAAGCTTCCAGCGCATGTTTACTGGCTGAATAAGCCCCGGCAAACGGATCTGTGGTGATCCCTGCGACCGATGAAACGAAAACAATTTTTCCCTCTTTCCGGTCGATAAACTGCCGTGCAAACTGCTGAGTCAGAAGAATGCTCCCGAAAACATTGACTTCAAACTGACGACGAAGCTGTTCTTCAGGCAGATCAACCACCGCCCCGCCTTCCGATATACCGGCATTATTAAGCAGAATATCGACCGGCCAACTGGCCGCGAGCAGACGATCATTCTCGTCAGTAATGTCCAGTTTCTCCACCCGTAAGTCCAGACCCTGCTGACGGGCAGTCTCTTTCAGAGGCTGAATTTGTGCAACAGTTTCAGTGGCAGCAATCACCTGATACCCGGCTTTGGCAAGCAATAATGCGCTTTCTTTACCGAATCCGCTGCCGGCACCGGTGATAAGTACAGTCTTCTGTGGCATGACATTTTCCTCTGCTGAATGTGATGGCTGACTCTTCAGTATAGAACACTCTTGTTTTCCGGCCTGGATAGCACAGTTTAGCTGCACCGTATCAGACGTTACTGCTGCCCGGCCGTGCCCCGGACCCGGAGTTTATCTGCCTGTGAAATGGCCTGTAGCTGATGGTTTGCGTTATTAATCGCATTCAGCAGAGGGTAGATCCACAATACGGCCTGACAATAGCTCAGATGTCCGGGGGTAAGGGAACCAGCACGGGTTGCAGCAGCGCTGCCGGCAGTGGCTGGCACTGTGCCGGCACGTAAATCTTGCGTGTAACGGTACAACCGCTGAGCAATGTCATCAGGCACAGGAATATCACAGGTTTTCTGGCGACGGAGAACAGTCCGGAATTCATTAATATTTTCCTCACTTTGCGTACTTGCGCGTAAATTCGTTTGCAGAGCTTTTTCAGAAAGTTCGTTCAGTCGCTGCCACTGGTTATTCTGTATTCTGATAACCTGTGCCTGATACTGCTGTTCTTTCTCTGCCTGATGTTGTGCAGTGACAGCGCTTTTATAGCGGTAAGCAGTCACTGCGCTTATGACAACCGTCAGTAACCAGAAAATGCCGATCACAATGGCCAGAATGGATTTCATTTTCATCATTTATGCCTGCTGCAATGCGGTCAGTGCGGTCTGCAGGCGCTCTGCTCTGTCGGTAAGACCATTCCTGCCACCGTTGATGATTTCCGTTACTTTCACCAGATCCCCGGAACAAGCCAGACATCCCTGTGATGCGAAAAACCAGGCGGCGGAAAGTGCGGCGGGCGTATCGGTCGCCAGCAGGTCCGGGTGGCTGAGCAACGGCAAGCCAATACCGGAGGCACAGCGTAAATAATTCTCCCGACCGGTGATCTGAATCAGCCCCCTGCCGCGGTAAATCCAGCCTTCTGCCGGTGTCAGGTTGCCCAGCCGCTGTCCATATAATTGCTCTGCAATTTGTGGTTGCTGAGCAGAATGCGCTGCGGTGCGGCCCAGGGCCATAGCCTGCTGCGGGGTAAAATAAGATGAAAAGAGTTGTTGTAACGCCTCCGGGGTATAGTTAAAACATTCCGTCAGTGTGGTGAATCCTCCGGATTCATGGGCGGTCTGAGCAATAAACATGGCCTGATCGATGGGACGGATAATCGAAAAACGTTCCATCGCCCCGGTCACTGGCTCAAGCCAGCGTGATGCCAGGTCCCCACTGATGCCGGCGGCAGCGGCAAATTGTTCTGTTTGCATTATCAAAAGACTCCTGCTTAATCGCGACCCTGAGGGGTCAGAAATAAGGTGAGTCCTGACAGTAAGTCGCCAGCCATCGGGCCACCAGCAGTGAGTGTTGTGCCCCGTGACAGCCAACAAAAGGGTGTGTATAACACGAAAAAACGCAGAGACAGGGCCGGGAACGGGCAGAGGATCAGTGCAGTGCTCAGTCTGTGGCGTAAGCAAGGGAGACAAAAAAGAGGTAGCAGCAATCACGCGGCGACCTCTCTGAAATTAACTTTCTCTGCCGGCAGTCTTCACCGCCGGTAACCTGGCCGGATTAGCTTAGCTATAGGCCTCTAAAGTCCGCTGGCACAGCTCTGAACGGACGCAATCCTGTTTATCGAAACGGATCAAGCCGACCAGCTCATCTTCCTCAAAGCGCTGTAATGCATCCGCCAGGCCGGATGTGACTCCCCGGGGTAAATCACACTGGGTAATATCGCCGTTGACGATAACAGTGACATTTTCGCCCAGGCGGGTCAGAAACATCTTCATCTGAGCCGCGGTGACGTTCTGGGCTTCATCAAGAATCACAAACGCATTCTCGAACGTCCGCCCGCGCATGTACGCAAAAGGTGCAATCTCAACTTTACCGATTTCCGGGCGCAGACAATATTGCATGAAGGACGCGCCCAGGCGTTTTACCAGCACATCATAAACCGGACGAAAATACGGGGCGAATTTCTCAGAAATATCACCAGGCAGGAAGCCCAGATCCTCATCGGCCTGCAGGACCGGCCGTGTAACAATGATCCTCTCGACATCTTTATTAGACAAGGCTTCTGCGGCTTTCGCTGCACTGATCCAGGTTTTACCGCACCCGGCTTCACCGGTGGCGAATATAAGCTGTTTGTGTTCAATGGCTGAAAGATAATTTGCCTGTGCCTCGTTACGTGCTGCAATCACAGAACGGTCACGACTATCACGGGCCATGCCAATCGAATCCATGCCACCCATTTGTACCAGCGAGGTCACCGATTCTTCTTCACGCTGACGATGACTGCGTGAATCATTACGGATCACACGGCGCGCTTCACGACGCGCTTTAATCACTGCTTTCTGTCTTCCCATGTTGGCACCTTACAGTTGGTTTCATTTTCCGGCCTGAATATCAGGCGCGTATACGTGAACGCTTTAGAGGTTTACAGGCTTCCTTCTGAGCCACGAACAGCCATTGAGAACAGTACCTCGTTAAAAAAACGTGTACCGGTAAAAGAGACATGAAGTAATGAAATTAAGCTGAGTAAGAAAAAGGATTTTTGAGTGTGCTGCCTCTTCACGTCTGGCGACGCGAGTGAAATGTTGCTGATGTAATAACGACAGTCACCATTCATACACACACTCCGGAGAAACTTCGTAATACTGAAACTCTCAATGAATAACTTGTACCAGCTCCCCGGGGAATGCAACAATATTTTTACTTAATTTCTGATTAGATATTTTTCATTCTGCCTGAACATCGATGCCATCGGATATCATTATCTTTTTATAACAAACAGATGCATTATTTATGGCTATTTTTCATACAACCCCAAATAGTGCTATGAAAAAAAACAGGGACCGAAGAATAACCGGCAGCTACAGTGGTTCTGTCTAACCGGTATACAAAGAGTGACTGGACCGGCAGAACAGAAAATTTTAATAAGAATATTCTGCGAGCCTCCCGCAGAGTGATAAACAGATGACAATGAGAAGATGACACCAGGAGCTGCCCCACCCCCTTTCATCACTCAAACACGAGAGTAACCACATAAGGATTTACAGGGGGCCACTTGCAAAGCAAAGCCTGCGAGTTTTTCTCACAGGGTATCGGGAACGTCCTCTGTCATCGTCCTCCGGATACAGCCCCCGGACGGCTAATCGCGCCTCAGTCGCTAAGGAATTCCTGGCGTGCATTCTCAAAACGCTGTAACGCAGCTTCGGAAGGTTTTTTGCCGATAAAGCTGAATACGACGATAGCCAATAAGCCGGCGATAAAGCCCGGAATAATTTCGTACAGACCAAAGAAGTTATACTGTTTCCAGAAAATGACCGTTGAGGCCCCGACGATCATCCCCGCCAGAGCACCGTTCCGGCTCATTCGCTTCCAGCAAAGGCTCATCAGGATCACCGGGCCAAAGGCTGCACCAAATCCGGCCCAGGCATAACTCACCAGACCCAGAACTTTATTATCAGGATCACGGGCCAGCAGGATCGCAATGACAGCCACCAGTAATACCATCAGTCGGCCAATCCAGACGCGTTCCTGTTGTCCGGCATTTTTGCGAAAGAATGCGCGATAGAAATCTTCGGTCAGAGCACTTGAGCAAACCAGTAACTGACAACTTAGTGTCGACATCACTGCCGCAAGAATAGCTGACAGCAAAACCCCGGTAATCCAGGGATTGAACAGAATTTTGGTCAGTTCAATAAAGATCCTTTCTCCGTTTTTATTCACCTCGCCCGCGAGTTCAGGATGATTATCAAAATAAGCAATGCCGAAGAAACCTACGGATACGGCGCCCGCCAGACACAGTATCATCCACGTCATGCCGATACGACGGGCGGCCACCATAGAGCGATGTGAATCTGCGGCCATAAACCGTGCCAGAATATGTGGCTGCCCGAAATAACCCAGTCCCCAGCCCAGCATAGATACAATGGCAATCACATCCATCCGGTTAACAATATCGGTAAAACCAGGGCCATGATGCTCAATTACCGTCATCGCTTGCGGAATACCGCCAACGGCAAAAATAACGATCAGCGGGGTCAGAAGAAGCGCGAAGATCATCAGGCTGGCCTGAACCGTATCGGTCCAGCTGACCGCCAGAAACCCACCCAGGAAGGTATAAATAATGGTCGCAGCAGCTCCGGCCCAGAGCGCGGTTTCATAGCTCATACCAAAGGTACTTTCAAAAAGCCGCGCACCCGCCACAATTCCGGAAGCACAATAGATAGTGAAAAAGACCAGAATGATCACCGCAGAGATAACCCGTAAGAGTTTACTGCGGTCTTCAAAGCGACTGGTGAAATAGTCGGGCAGAGTCAGCGCATTATTATGATGCTCAGTATGTACCCGAAGTCTGCCGGCAATAATTTTCCAGTTCAGCCAGGCACCGATGATAAGCCCGATGGCAATCCAGCTTTCCGAAATACCGGAAAGAAAAATCGCACCCGGTAGCCCCATCAGCAACCAGCCGCTCATATCCGAAGCACCTGCAGAAAGTGCCGTGACGAGGCTCCCTAAACTACGACCACCAAGGATATAGTCATCAAAGTTTTTCGTTGAACGCCAGGCAAAAAAGCCGATCAAAAGCATACCAAAGATATAAATAATAAATGTTACTAACAAAGGGGTACTGACTGTCATGTTTATCTCCATTTTCTATTATTATCAGGCTAATTCCTGCTGAATAGCACGTAAAAGTCATATGCAGGTCCATTACACGCACAGAAACCGTTCATTACGCCTGTTTTTTCTTCGCCCTGATTTTAACAGTGAAGTAACATTTAAAATCCCTTGATGCATCCTCTTTTTTTCAACAACCTGCGACGGATCATGTTTTTCACCCGTATTTTATGCATCCGGCATGCCACAGGGTGAATAATTATGGGGAAATATGTCGCAAATAATTCAAAATCTCTTTCCGGAGCTATGCCAGAGTTGCGCCGGGTAACACTTTTTAGTTTCATAAGTTTTTCATAGTTGCAACAGGTTGCAACATGGGTGATATTGAGGTGCAACCTTGCCTGTTAATCACTGACGGAGAACTGTATGGCAACGACCACCACGATGGGTGTTAAACTGGATGAAGAAACACGGGAACGTCTGAAAAAAGCCGCGAGTAAAATAGACCGGACGCCACACTGGCTGATCCGTCAGGCCATATTCAACCTGCTGGAAGCGATAGAATCCGGCCAGACCCCGTTCTTTTCTGAACTCTCCGGCACCGGTAATGAACCGGATAAAACCACGGAGAAAAACGAACCGGTGCAACCTTTCCTGGATTTTGCCGAACAGGTACTCCCTCAGTCAGTGATCCGTGCAGCGATCACTGCTGCATGGCGCAGGCCGGAAACCGATGCAGTCCCGATGATCCTGGAACAGGCACGCCTGACACCAGCGCTGTCAGAAAAAACCCATCAGCTGGCACATAAGCTCGCCGAAAACCTTCGCCAGCAAAAATCCAGCGGCGGCCGTGCCGGGATGGTTCAGGGGCTGTTGCAGGAGTTCTCTTTGTCTTCTCAGGAGGGTGTCGCACTGATGTGTCTCGCTGAGGCGCTATTAAGGATCCCCGATAAACCCACCCGGGATGCACTGATCCGCGACAAAATCAGCCACGGTAACTGGCAATCACATCTCGGGCGCAGCACCTCGTTATTTGTCAATGCCGCTACCTGGGGGCTATTGGTCACCGGAAAACTGGTCGCTACCCATAACGAAGCCAGCCTGTCACGATCACTAAACCGTATTATCAGTAAAAGCGGTGAACCGGTGATCCGCAAAGGGGTGGATATGGCAATGCGTCTGATGGGTGAACAGTTCGTCACCGGTGAGACTATCTCTGAAGCTCTGGCTAATGCACGGCGTCTTGAAGATAAAGGCTTCCGTTACTCTTATGACATGCTGGGTGAAGCGGCTCTGACCCGTAAAGACGCCGAGGCTTATCTGCTTTCTTATCAGCAGGCGATCCATGCCATCGGTAAAGCCTCAAATGGCCGCGGGATTTATGAAGGTCCGGGAATTTCTATCAAGCTTTCAGCCCTGCACCCGCGTTACCAGCGCGCACAGTATGACCGTGTCATGGATGAGCTGTATCCGGTGCTGAAATCACTGACGTTGCTGGCCCGTGAATACGATATCGGTATTAATATTGATGCAGAAGAAGCTGACCGGCTGGAACTGTCACTCGATTTGCTGGAAAAACTCTGTTTCGAGCCCGCACTGGAAGGATGGAATGGCATTGGTTTCGTTATCCAGGCCTATCAGAAACGTTGCCCGTTTGTGGTGGATTCACTGATTGATCTTGCCCGTCGCAGCCACCGCCGACTGATGATCCGTCTGGTCAAAGGGGCATATTGGGATAGCGAAATTAAACGTGCTCAGACTGAGGGGCTGGAAGGTTATCCGGTCTATACCCGTAAAGTCTATACCGATGTCTCCTACCTGGCCTGTGCCCGCAAATTGCTGTCTGTCCCGAATCTGATTTACCCGCAATTCGCGACCCATAATGCCCAGAGTCTGGCGGCTATCTATCAGTTAGCCGGGAATAACTATTATCCCGGTCAGTATGAATTCCAGTGTTTGCATGGGATGGGCGAGCCGTTATACGAACAGGTCGTCGGTCCGTTGTCAGAAGGCAAACTGAATCGCCCCTGCCGTATTTATGCCCCGGTCGGAACACATGAAACACTGCTGGCCTATCTGGTACGCCGGTTACTGGAAAACGGGGCAAACACTTCGTTTGTTAACCGTATTGCCGATAAGAGCCTGTCGCTGGAGGATTTGATTATTGACCCGGTACTTGCTACCGATACGCTGGCCGCCGAAGAAGGTGCCGCAGGTCTGCCTCATCCGAAAATCCCGTTACCCCGGGATTTATACGGTGACACACGTAAGAATTCAGAAGGTCTGGATCTGGCGAACGAACACCGGCTGGCCTCGTTATCCAGTGCCTTACTCAACAGCGCCTCCCGCCACTGGCTGGCTGAGCCACTGATCGATGCGCCGCCGGGCTCCGGAGAACACCCTGTGCTGCCGGTCGTCAACCCGGCTGCCCCCCGGGATGTCGTAGGTAGCGTACGTGAGGCAACCTCACAGGAAGTCACTGCAGCGATTGCGGCCAGTACCCGGGCCTCCTCTATCTGGTTTGCCACTCCGCCGCAGGAAAGAGCGGCGATCCTGGAGGATGCTGCCGTCCGTATGGAAGGACAGATGCAAATCCTGATGGGACTGCTGATCCGTGAAGCCGGAAAGTCTTACCCGAACGCGATTGCCGAAATTCGCGAAGCGGTGGACTTCCTGCGCTATTACGCTGCTGCTGTACGCGAGAATTTTGATAATGAAACGCACCGCCCGCTGGGTACGGTGGTCTGTATCAGTCCGTGGAACTTCCCGCTGGCCATTTTTACCGGGCAGATCGCCGCCGCGCTCGCCGCCGGTAATGCTGTACTGGCAAAACCTGCCGAACAGACGCCATTGATTGCCATGGAGGCTGTGCGGATCCTGCACGAGGCCGGGGTTCCGCGCGGTGTACTGCAGTTATTACCGGGGGCCGGAGAGAGTGTCGGCGCACAACTGGTTGCAGATCAAGCGATCCGTGGGGTGATCTTCACCGGCTCTACTGCTGTGGCAGCATTGTTGCAACGTAATCTTGCCGGGCGTCTTGACCCGTCAGGTCAGCCGGTGCCACTGATTGCTGAAACCGGCGGAATGAATGCTATGGTAGTCGACTCTTCGGCACTGACAGAACAGGTGGTGCTTGATGTGGTAGCTTCCGCCTTCGACAGTGCCGGCCAGCGTTGCTCCGCACTGCGACTGCTGTGTCTTCAGGAGGATGTGGCTGACCATACCCTGACGATGCTGCGTGGCGCGATGGCAGAGTACCGGATCGGGAATCCGGAATATCTGTCCACGGATATCGGCCCGGTGATCGACGATGATGCCCGCAGGATGATTGAGGAGCACATCTCCGCGATGGCGGAGAAAGGCTTTAGCGTTTCGCGTATTACCCACCCGGAGGGCGAGAAAGCGGCCCGCCTGAGCCAGGGACATTTCGTTATCCCGGCCTTAATAGAAATCGATTCGCCTGCTGACCTGAAGCAGGAGATTTTCGGCCCGGTATTACATGTGGTGCGCTATCCCCGTAACGGCCTGGCGAAAGTGCTGGAAAGCATTAACAGTTCCGGCTACGGACTGACCTTTGGGGTTCACACCCGTATTGACGAGACTATCCACCAGGTCACTGGCGGGATCCATGCCGGTAACCTCTATGTTAACCGTAATATGGTGGGTGCCGTCGTTGGTGTGCAACCGTTCGGCGGTGAAGGCCTCTCCGGTACCGGTCCGAAAGCCGGCGGCCCTCTGTACCTGTACCGGTTACTATCCTCACGACCGAATGACGCCATAAAAGTGACGCTGTCACAGATACCCTCGCTGCTGCCTGATTCGGATATGACTCTGCCGGAACCGTTTGTCGCACTGAGCTCATACGCTCAGACCCTGGAAAACACACGTCTGACGGAACAGTGTCGCCGTTTTGCGGAAGAGAATCAGAGCCAGCGCGTCAAAATATTAACCGGTCCGACCGGAGAACGTAACAGCTATACCCTGCTCCCCCGGGAGCGGGTCTTGTGTCTGGCGGATACCTCTGAAGATGCACTGTGTCAGCTGGCTCTGGCCCTCTGTACCGGCTGCCGGGTTCTTTGGCCTGACGATGAAAATCACCGTCAGTGGCTTGGTTCCTTACCGGCAGAGGTACAGCGACAGGTGGACCTCAGTTCATCAGCAATCGATGATAATTATGACGCGGTCATTTTCCATGGAGATGCTGACCAGTTGAGTCTGCTATGTCGTCAGGTCGCGTTACGTAACGGCCCTATCGTATCAGTGCAGGGGTTTGCACGCGGAGAGACTTCTCTGTTAAGCGAACGGTTGCTGATTGAACGTTCGGTGAGCGTTAATACGGCGGCGGCCGGAGGTAACGCCAGCCTGATGACCATCGGCTGATGCCTGTCTGTGGCCCGGCAGATCGGGCCGCAGAACGGTAGTGGTTCTCCCGGCCAATCGTTTCAGGCGGCGTCACACGGTCATCCCTGCAAGGCTTATGTCTATCCGACCCGCAGTGTTCATCTTGCCGTGGTGATGCCTGCAGAGAGATATCCGGACATAGCATGGGAACCCGGGATCTGCGCGGGGGTGTCACCGCGAAGCGTGAGAGGGGTGTCCGGGTGAACGTATTGGTTTAACTGACCTGCCATTGGGATCAGGCAGGTCACATCATTCAACCCGCCGTACTGCCATCCGCAAAGTGATTTTGCATGAGGGCTGGCTGAATATCCTGAATAACCTGTTGCTGCGGGTGATCCCTGGACTCGGACAAGGCTTTGCGGCACTCTTCGGTCGGCTGACTGACTTTTTTCAGCGTCAGGCCATCGTAGTGCATTACCCCGTTTTCCACCGTGACTGACATGACCCGTAACTGGCGATTAATATTCACCAGTTCATCATCAATCTGAGACAACTTTCCTGGCTTGGCAATGACCCGCTGCCACTGGCGGCAATCCAGGGTATCCCCTTGCGGACTGATGAGTAAAGAAGCCATCGCCTGAGGGCTGACCAGCGCTGATTGTGGTCCGTCACTCTGCCAGACTCCAGCCATCCCGGCCGGAGCCGGAACTTTAGCGGCCTGCGGGTAATTATCAATCTGCGCACAGCCAGCTAATGCCAGCAAAGGTAATAACATCCATCTTTTCATATACTTTCTCTGTTAACCCGTCACCGGAACCTGTTCCCCGGACATTATATAGAGTCCTCATGCTATTGCAGCCCCTGAGGAGCAAATATCCCGCAGTAAATCCCGCCAGGTTACCACAGTTTGCCCTGACATTAGTCTGCGGAGCAGATACAATTACGCTATGTTGGTTGATAAGAAGAATGCTATGAAAACGCCCGAACAGTATTATGTGATTGCCCGAGATATGTTTTTCTCGGCGCATCCTGATTTTAATCAGGCCCTGAACGAAATAACAGAAGAAGAAGCAAAACAAGCGGGTATGGAGCCTGAAGCTTATCGTGCACTACAGGCCGAACGTATATACGCCGCATTTCTGCGTCAGAAAAAACTGGATGGGATGATTTTTTCGATCCAGCTTGCCGAGCCGGATAAAGAAGTGGCTGCAACGGCGATTGAGAATTATCTGAAAAGTCATGCTGAGGCTCTGGGAATGAGCTGGGAAGAGTTCCTGATCAAAAATGAACTCTGAGTGATCAGCAGTATTAAAACACGGGGGGAATGCATTCCCCCTGTACTCTGTTGATTGTCTGTTAAAGGCGCTTCTGCTACTGTAAATATCAGTATAAAACTGACCGCCGGGGATTGAGCTGCATGGCAAATAACCGAAGTAAAAAATACGGAAAAATGGTACTGGTTTTGGTCTTCATCTGCCTGGGTCTGCTGATGTTGCGCTGGGCTGCCATGATTTGGGGATAACCCTGTGTCGTGCCATCCTGCCACCACCCCTCTGTCTGCTCCCCTTATAGCAACATAAATCGCCTGCGAATTTACAGATACAGGCCGCATGCTCTGCTGTATTTATTGATCCGCAGAATAATACACCCGTTGCTTGCCATCTCTTTGCAGTATTATTCTGCCAGATATTAGTCACCTGGCATAATTCAGCACATTTCAAGGCGTAAGCCTTTCCCCATATAGGTTATTCGCTCCTGACATGCCGGTGATATTTCCCACGCAATGGATAAACTTCAATTCCGGAAAATATGCCAGAAATATCCCCCGGACTGTAATGACACCTATTCCACTACATCCCCCGCCGCTACGCGTTTTCCGGAGAAAATTGCGCCCTGTTTGATGTAAAAATAACAGGATATAGCCCGTATGATATTCAAACGATATTCCTGGCTGCAATACTTTAGCAGGTGACAATAAGCAGAGAAATTTTACACGAAATTATTCATCGTGCCGCAGAGGATTTATATATTCCGTCACGCTGGCGGATATCATGTATTTTTCACAGAAAATAGAATATTTATCGGCATTATAGTCCATCGGTAATTAAATTTGATTTCCGCGCCAGGGATTGTTAGCGTAAAAAAGATCAGAACAACAGGAGCCACATGTGAATAAAAAAATAATTCTCCCTGCATTAATTTTCTCTCTATGCGGAACCGCAACTGCACAGGATCTTCCGGGTAAAGGCATTTCCGTTCAGGCGGTAAAAAGTCCGCTGGCAGAAGAGTCATTCCAGACTGAGTTAGCTAATCGCGCGCTAGCTAAACTAGGCTATGATGTTAAGCCCACTCAGGAAGTGGACTATAGTGTTGCTTATGCCTCTGTGGCCAGAGGTGATGCGACTTTCCTGACCGTCGACTGGGAGCCGTTGCAGTCTGATATGTATAACTCCGCCGGAGGAGACAAAAGCTTTTTCCGTGCAGGTCCTTATATTACCGGCGCAGCCCAGGGATATCTGATTGATAAGAAAACGGCAGAAAAATATCACATCACCGATATCTCGCAATTAAAAGATCCTAAAATTGCCCGCTTGTTTGATGATACCGGTGACGGTAAAGCCTCGCTGACCGGTTGTGAGGCAGGATGGTCTTGCGGCAAAGTGATTGATGCCCAGATCAAAGCCTATGGCCTGAGCAATACGGTAGAACAGGATCAGGGCAGCTATTCGGCGATGATTGCTAACGTTATTTCACGCTATAAAGCCGGGAAACCTATCCTGTATTATACCTGGACGCCATACTGGGTGAGTTATATTCTGAAACCTGGTAAAGATGTCGTCTGGCTGACAGTACCCTTCTCTGCCGCCCCTGCCGGCCAGCCAAATACAGATACCCGTCTGCCGAATGGCAAAAACTACGGATTCAATGTAAACGTTGAAAATATTCTGGTCAATAAAGCCTGGGCAGATAAAAATCCGGCTGCGAAGAAACTCTTCAGCCTGATGAAAATCCCCTTACAGGATATCAGTCAGCAGAATATGAGCATGCATAATGGTGAAAGTTCCAGTGCGGATGTGTCCGCGCAGGTTGATGGATGGATTAAAGCACACCAGACAGAGTTTAACTCCTGGATTGCTGCAGCAGAAAAAGCGGCTGATCATTAATCGGCACAGCTTAATGATGTAATACTGCCACCTCCTGTCGTGTATATTCACGGCAGGAGTTTCCTGAATTACCCCCTGTCTTTATCGTAAATATTAAGATCCGCCTGAATGGTTGAGCTGCTAAATGAACACACTCTATGTACTGATACTCCATGGATTTGTCTTCAGGAGGAACTCATGGGTTGCAGAAAGATAATGCCGGATGATCGCATTTCGACCACCGGAAGGGGCTTTATACTTAATCCGTAGAATAACTACCGGAAGAATTTGATAGTGAATGTTCAGGCAGTCATCCGTTAATACCTGAACAATTGCAGACAGTATTCCTGCTTCAGAAAAAAGAAATATAAGCCGTACACCGGTGTTAACCGGTCAAAGATTTTTCACCCCGTAAACAACAACAGGATTGTGTTAACTCTCTCAGGTGGTGTCTTTTCCACCAGAAAAAATTTAATTAACTCCGCCACTGCTTAACATCATTTCTGAAAGTTCAGTAAAATTATAATTGGTTATCACTGGCAAAGGCTGCCCTTCGATGAAAATTCTGGTTTTATTACCGAAACCTTCAATCTTAATCACTTTTAACTTGTTGATTATAAATGGCTTACCATGAACATCTTTAAGCTGTAACATATCTTCCCCAAAAAAAATAACAAATTTAAGATTCTTCTAATTTCGACATGGATAATAATTAAAAACTTGCTTTTAATAAAGACAGTTTATGCAAAAACCACTAATAAACACATTAGACAGGAAAGTAAGCTAAAAATCCTTCAAAAACAGGTCAATTATTATCTCATTACGGAAAATATCATTCCATCGTGTGATGATTTCTCTCATTTCCTGTATTTTCATCTGCGGGCAGAGAAGAATCGAAATAAAGTTCGACGGAATAATCTCCCGCCCGGCCGGGAAAGTATCATCAGAATCCACGAAATCTCCCTCTTTCTCAACCACTCTTCTTCCCGCATCTCACCCATACCGTATCATTTAAGACCGCTGATATTTCTCCTTTCTGTCGCCTCATTCATAGCCCGGTGGCCGTGAACCCGATGCTGAAGTCGAAATATCCGGCGCAGTGATCAATTTATCCAGACTTTCAATGGTTTTAAATGTGCATGAACATTCTATATTCCGGCACTGGTAGTAGATTTCTTTTGCCGTTTCTGTCAGATAACGGCTGGTTCGCGTATGCGAATTATGCTGACAAACAGGGCAGCGCATCATCATTATCTCCTTATTGATAAACTAAAAAACCACCGGCATAGCGGTGGTTTCTGGCTCAGTCTTACAGTGACTGATAAGTAAACGGGCTTGGAGTAACAGGAAGCTGACAAGGTTACCGGGGTTTATGGCCGATTGACTTTCCGGAACTTTTCCCTGCCAGTTTAACTAATACGCCTCACTGGTATCCGCAGATGAACACCGGCGGTGAGGCAGTACAACCATAATTTAACTGATTTAAGACAGCCTTCAGGAATTAAGAGCTGTTAAGACTGGTGACTACGGGCATGATCAGTTTCTTCGCCCGTACTTTACTAAAAACGAACTCTGAGTCGGACACAGGTTAGATCGGAGGGGGGGTTACAGAACAGGTAAATAGCAGATAAAAAAACCCCGCTGTCGCGGGGTGGATAATATTAGCAAACCAGATGCACCCCGGTAATTCGCTGAATCAGAAAGGGGACATCCCGGCAACCCACCCGGTATATTCCGGGTATCATTGCCTAACCCGTATATGTACCGCCAAAAAAGACCGGGGTCAACATTAAAAAGTTCCAACTTATTGATCTGTTGCATTTAAAGACAATAAATACCGGATAAATACTTCCCATAAAAACAAAGAGCTATGAAAGTATTATCTTGCTTATTTTTATCAGTAAGATAATTATCTGGCTTTATATGATGCCATTAACCCGGTAATAGGTCTCTGCAATAGTAGTTACAAAGCAGGACCAAAAGTCCGATTCAGGGCGTTCAGAAATTCGCTTTTCAGCGACGCAGGCAAAAGCCGTTGTTAAAGAGCAAATTCATCCGGTATGTGATCTTTCCAATCATTCCCGTCCGCAGGATCATCGGGTTCAGTGATGTCAGAGACGGCCGGCCAGGTTACAATGTGTCCGCATTGCATCACTCTGGCTCCCGGATAACTTTTATTTAAGTTTTCTTTAAATGTAAAGATGAAGGAATCTTAAGTCAAGATAATTTAAGATAACTTAATATGAAAAATGAAACCATCGGCATGCGTATCCGTAAGCGCAGAAAAGAGCTCCGACTCACTCAGGCCGCCCTCGGTAGCAAAATCGGGGTGAAAGGCGGTGCTATCTCGCAATGGGAGGATGATAAAACCAGTCCCAAAGGTGAGAACCTGATTGCGCTATCCCAGGCACTGGGCTGTGTGCCTGAATTTCTTCTTTATGGAGAAAATTCCGCCTCTAATGTCGAGCCTGCGCATGCTGATATCAGACATATTCCTGTGATCAGCTACGTACAGGCGGGAGAATGGACGCCTGAGTCGACGATAAGGAACCTGGAGGGTAATATAGAGTACTTGCAGACGAATCTGGACTTATCGTCTTCCGCATTCACCCTGATCATCAAAGGCTGCTCTATGGAGCCTGAATTCAGTGAAGGGGATGCGGTGGTTATTGACCCCAATGTTTTCCCGCTGCCGGGGGATTTTGTTGTCGCAAAAAACGGTGAAGACGAAGCCTTATTTAAAAAGTATCGCCCCCGCGGGATCATCGGTGGCAATGAAGTGTTTGAACTGGTTCCGCTGAATGATGATTATCCGATACTTCGTTCTGATTCCTCGGAAATCCGGATTGTCGGTACCATGATGGAACACCGGAAATACCGGCGACGGAGATAAAAATCCCGCAGTACTGACACGCCCGCCACCTGACGGGCTCTTTCCTTGATCTTAAGATCCCTGAACATCCTGCACACAAAAACCTTCCTTAACTTAAATAAATCATTGCTTTATTATTTAAGATTACTTAACTTATTACCTGTTCCGGGCTTTCGTACCCACTGAATAAACCGGGAACATTACGCCGCCGGGGCTTACTGCAGGCAGTATATCTGTAAGATTGGCGGGCTCAACTGCAATACGCGTCATCAGCTTCAGGAGGTCACAGTGACACGCAAAACTCCCTTCAACGGGTCTGCCGCAGGCAGGCGACGCCAGCGCCGTGCGGCACTGCAAAGCGATGCCAGTAAAAGTACAGAGCTTTTGCACCGTCCGCTCCCTTCCCTGTCTATGAACCGGCAGACGCGCCCGCCAACTGAGCGTGCGATAACACCGGCCGGCTCTGCAGAATTACAGCTATACCGGCAGAAACTGCTGGAGTATGCCAGGGTCTTTGGTCATGAGCGCTGCGCACTACCATCGGCATCAGCAGGAGAGTCAGTTGTCACCTGTCATGCACGACAGAAAAAGCAAAAGGTATCGATTCCTGCTTACTATGACTGAGGCGATGACAGGATCATCCCCTGCTCTCTGCCAGCCGCTGCCGCGTCCGGATCTGTCCTGTAATACGCCTTAGCACGATACCTGGGTTATGACTTACGGGAAGTTACACCGGCATCAGCCACGGATGCGGCTATGTTGCCGGAATGACGGACACACAACGGGTAACAGGCTGGAAAGTAGCAATGTTTTCCTGTTGATACATTTCAACAATCTGTGGATCATCATCAATCGCAAAAAGGATCTCGTATCCCTGCGCAATCAACTTGCGCAGAACATGGCGCTTATACTCTGCCGGGGGGCGGTGGTCATGATCCGCACGATAAATGATTTCAGGATACAATGCCCCGGAAACCCTTCCCTTCAGCCACTGATGGGTCTGCTGACTGAAGTTTTGCTGTCTGCTGGTGATAATAAAAACGGGAGTGCTACTGAGTAATGCGTTCAGCATTTCAAGACCTGCATTAATGGGCGCATCGTTCACACATTCTGCCACAAACGGGTGCCATGCCTCGTTACACTGCCGTCTGTCTGCCGGCGGCACCAGGTGTGCCCGATGGCTGCTATCGCAGATGACCCCATCAAGATCCATAAGAATAATTTTCAAATAAACTCCTGTTTAACATACCCGTACCGGGGGAGCATCATTGTTACATTGAAATAGTCATCAAGGTGGATAAATATAATATTGTTCCGTGACCGATTAAAAGTCTTTTATCAGCAGCGTCCGGGAGAGACTGTCGGGAACGCCCACAGCGTCAGTCACCTGCACTCTTGTGGAGCCATCCCCGACCATAGCGTTTAACCGGGAAAGTGGCCCGACAGACGGCAATTATTATATTCCCGGAACAGCAGGCTGATATTTTCAAAAGACGTTTCCCGGACATACTAAAGTACACACCATAGAGAACACCCCGCAAGGTGATTAATATACAGATATCCGTCCTGAATAAATAAAAAGCTCCTCAGCAGTTAAAAAATAAAATCCATCCCGTGCTGAAACTGACCAGCCTGGCAGACAGGAAGACCAGCCTCTCCGGACTGACTGCATCTGCGGGTCTCTTACTGAGCGAGCACTCCTGAGTCATTGCCCCCGTAGAGCCCACGCCAATAGAATGTTGAACAACCTCCCATTCAGTCAGTTGACCTGGTTATCACTATAATCACTGGTGATCGACTTCAGGGACTGATATCCTCTGTAAAAATAAGGCATTATGAATATATAAAAGCCGGTGATGTCGCAGATTACCCCCTTATAATCAGATAACTGCCTTGCAGGTGACGTTATTATGACCATCAATTTGCGACAAATCTGGCAATAAATTTTGCGTTTTACATTTTAACACCGGATATTCTGTAACGACCTTCAGCGGAGAAGACAGATAGGATAAATATCAGTAATCTCTTAGCGTGTCATGAAACGATAATTGATCCAGGCAGGAAGAATCAGTATGTCAAGTGTTATCATTGACCCTTGTTACTTTACCCGACAGGGGTTGAGGGAATATCTGGTTTCGCATCGTATCGATAGCCAGTGCTATAGCGGAATAGACACGCCGCAACAATTCAGTGCTCTTTTTGAACAACAGGCACCCTCCTTCGTCTTTATTTCCGGTCAGTGTGTGGATAATTTTTGTCCGGAGAACCGGGAGGTGGAAGAGGTTATCGCCCGCCATCCGGATACCCTGTTCTTTATATTCCTGACGCTACCGAACGGGCACTTTAATGGTTATCTGTACCTGCGGGAAAATATTATTATCACCTCTAAATCGCTGGAGCGCGATAATCTTGATCGTCTGCTTCTCCCCCACCTGAACTGCGTAAAAAACAACCAGCGCAGACTGAGAAAGCAGGAAATTAAACCCGTTGCACTGAGCCGGGCAGAAACCGAGATGTTACGGATGTGGATGTCAGGCTGCGATACGCTGCAGATTTCAGATCGGATGCAGATAAAAGTGAAGACAATCTCGTCACACAAAGGGAATATTAAGAAGAAAATCAATACACGAAATAAGCTGGTGATCCATCAGTTGATAAAAATCAGCGAAACCCTGACAGACGGGCTAAACACCAGCTACTGAATGCAGGCCGGTGCCCGTCCGCAGGCACCGGTAATTAACCTGCCGGAGCCTGTATCGGCTGAACAAACATACCTTCCTCTGTATTGTTTTCATTAAAAAACCAGATACCTCGCGGATATTCTTCCAGCGCCACCAGATACATTATCCCTTCATTGAACGTTTCTGCCGCCAGGATCTTCCCTGTCCGCGGTGAGCCGCCGGCTGTTTTAACACTGACCCACTCATCAACCTGCATTGTTTTCTCCTCTCTCAGCATAACCCCTGCCTTTTCCGGTCACCGGAAAACAAAACAGGACAACCGGAAGGGTGTCCTGTTTGAGAATAGCACAATTATTCAGCGCCTTCCGGCGTCAGATTTTACAGCTTTCACAGTCGCCTTCATCTTCAGAACTGACGGGGATCGCGCTGGCTTTTTCCTGAGCTTTGGCTTCAGCGTCGGCCAGTTGTGCATCAATGTCAAATTCAAAAATATCGTCACTCATCATTATTCTCCTGTACTGATTGCTGAGCGCAGTTATACCTGCTTACCGGTGATTTTTCCAAACAGTTTTACCAGTAAAAGCACAATCGACCCAATGATAGCACCGACAATCAGGGGGGCCAGAATATCGCTCAGGAAAGTCTGCAGGAAGCCATCGGTATAACGGGTTATTCCGCTGATCACATGATGCAGCCGGGGGATACCATGGATAACAATCCCCCCGCCGACCAGAAACATTGCCAGCGTCCCGACGACTGACAGCACCTTCATCAACAGAGGGGCCAGGAACAGTAATCCCGCGCCCGTTTTACGGGCAACCACAGAGTGTTTCTTTTCCAGCCAGTACCCAAGGTCATCAATTTTGACAATCAACGCCACAATACCGTAGACCCCGACCGTCACCAGTATCGCAATCCCTGCCAGTATCAGGACCCGGTTCAGCAGGGGGGCTTCAGCAACAATCCCCAGAGTCAGCGCTACAATCTCAGCAGACAGGATAAAATCCGTCCGGATCGCTCCTTTGATTTTGTCTTTCTCATAACTGACCGCATCCTGCTGGCTCAGCGTTTCTAAACGTTTTTGGCGTTCTTCAGGGCTTTTACGTTGCTTATCTGCGGTGAGCCAGTGCAGGACTTTCTCTACCCCTTCATAACTCAGATAAGCACCTCCCAGCATGAGTAAGGGAGTAATCAGCCAGGCGGCAAATGCGGAGATCACCAGCGCCAGCGGCACCAGGATCACTTTATTAAGAAAGGAGCCTTTCGCAACGCCCCAGACGACCGGGAGCTCGCGGTTCGCTTTCACACCGGCCACCTGCTGAGCATTGAGCGACAGATCGTCCCCCAGTACCCCGGCGGTTTTTTTTGCCGCGACTTTACCCATCACGGAAATATCGTCCAGCAAGGTAGAAATATCATCAAGTAATGCAAGTAAACTGGTTCCGGCCAAGGGATGTTCCTTTATTATCTGCTATCGGTGAGGATCAATAATGTATCGGTACCGGCCGTCAGGGTTATGTTGTTACTCAGAACTCAGGGCGATCGTGCCGGCAACAGGGACACAAATCGACTTCACTGACTGTCATATCGGCAATGCCTGTTGTCTGCCACTCAACCCTGACCGGCTGACCGGCAGGTAACTTATGATGGATATATTTGCTGACAGCGCTCTCCGTCAGGCCACTGATCTCCTCGGTGGCAATTAACTGTTCACCGACATAGATGCTGGCTGTGGCACGGGTGCTCACCATTCGCTCATCCTGTAATGCATAAAGTCGTCTGACTGTCAGTTTAATACTGGCCATCATTGAAGTCCTGAGAGTGAGTGTAGATTATCGTTCGCCACTTTACTCAATTGTTAAGGGGTCACGCAAACTCCGGCCGGCGATTTTATCGCCGGGTACGCATTTGTGATTTCGCCGGATGGCCGGAACCTGCGAGGATAATCCGCTCACTATAAGATGACCGGCAACGCACATCCGGCGGGCCATCGCTGTCTGAACGTATTGTCCGGTAATAACCGGCTGTCGGCGGCTGAAGCGGGAGGTACCTTGTAGTGCTACGTGAACTGCGGCTGGCTTTATGCCCCGGGCCGTTACCCGGGGCTGACGTGTTTTTCAGGACGGTTTTAAGCGGTCCATAAACTCCCGACGGATTTCCCCGCCCGGCTGTTGGTCGGGAAACAGTTCATCGCTCAGACGGGCCATATACTCCACCAGAAATGAGGCATGGTATTCTGCCAGCGCTTTGCCGGCCTCCGTATGCATGGTCGCCGGTAACCCCAGTAATTTAGTCTGGAAGTGATCCAGTGCCCAGCGGGTATCGTCCAGCGGGCGCTCACGGGCGAACGGATCCTGACTATCGAACAACGGGCGACCCAGAGCACCGGAGGTATAAAAGACCCGGGCCAGCCCGATGGCCCCCAGCGATTCCAGTCTGTCCGCGTCCTGAACAATTTTTGCTTCGAGGGACCGGGCCGGAATGCCGGCACTGAAACTGTGGGCTTCCACCGCATGACTGACGGCAGCATACAAGGACTGCGGGAAATCCGGAAAATCAGCAGCCAGTACTCTCAGGGTCTCACGCGCCGCGTAGCCGGAGGCCAGATGCCGTTCAGGATGATTTTTCGGTAAATTCACCACATCATGGAAATAGCAGGCCGTCAGTACCACCAGCGGGTCAGCGTCAGTGTCCTGCATAATTTTACGGGCACTGGCCCACACCCGTTGTAAATGAGCCAGATCATGGGCTTTGTCTTCATGATCCCAGTTAAGCCGAAACCATTGGTCAAACGCTGATTGCCAGTCACTTAATTTTTTCATCCTGCTGCTCCTCTGTCTGACCATTACACTCCTGTACTGCGTTAAGCATATGACAACTTTACCGTTTGAGCCTGCGCTTCTGTCACTTTTAATGTAACAATCACCCTCCGGCCAGCGGATCTCACTTCCCCTTACGGGATAACGCCTTTTTGCAGGCCGTTATAACTTTATTTTATATTTTCTGCCTGAATCACAGGTAAAACTGTTTTCACCGGCCGCTTGTCGCGCTAGTCTCTTACCCCTGCATGCCATCCGGCCCCTGTGATTTCAGAAGGTCACGGTCAATGACATGCCTGTGTGATAATAAAAACTAATTTCTGGCAGGACAATTATGGACTCAACACTTACATCAGATACCCCGGGGGTTAATATCACTGCCCTGTCCCGGGCGAAGCGGGCAGCCTGGGGAAGTTTTGCCGGTGCCGTCGTCGACTGGTATGACTTTCTGTTATATGGCATCACTGCAGCTCTGGTGTTTAATCATGAATTTTTTCCACAGATAAGCCCCGCCATGGGAACCCTGGCGGCGTTTGCTACCTTTGGTGTGGGCTTTCTGTTCCGCCCGCTGGGAGGCATTATCTTCGGCCATTTCGGCGATCGCCTGGGCCGTAAGCGTATGCTGATGCTGACCGTGTGGATCATGGGATGCGCAACCGCAGCCATTGGCCTGCTCCCGACATTTGACCAGATAGGCTGGCTGGCTCCTGTGCTGCTGGTAGTATTGCGGGCCGTTCAGGGCTTTGCGGTCGGCGGTGAATGGGGCGGCGCGGCTCTGCTGTCTGTCGAAAGTGCCCCGGAAAAGAAAAAAGCCTTTTACAGCAGCGGAGTCCAGGTGGGTTACGGCGTCGGACTGCTACTGTCGACCGGGCTGGTGTCGCTGATAAACCACTTCACCACTGACCAGCAATTCCTGAGCTGGGGATGGCGTCTGCCGTTTATTTTCAGCGTATTGCTGGTGGCTATCGCGCTCTGGATACGCTGTGGGATGCATGAATCAGAAGAATTCGAAAAGGCGGCACAACAGCAGACGACGGTACCGGAATCCCCGGCCGGTCTGCCGGTGATCCAGGCGATGCTTCGTCACCCGGGAGCCTTCCTGCAGATCATCGCGCTCAGGTTGTGCGAATTACTGACCATGTATATTGTGACCACCTTTGCCCTGAGCTATTCCACCCAGAATCTGGGATTATCGCGCGAATTGTTCCTGAATATCGGTCTGCTGGTGGGGGCGGTCAGTTGCGTCACTATCCCCTGCTTTGCCTGGCTTGCCGATACCTATGGCAGAAGACGCATTTATATTGCCGGTGCGCTGATCGGTACCTTCAGTGCCATTCCGTTTTTTATGGCGTTAGAAAGCCGTTCTATGGCAGGAATTCTCTTCTTTTCGCTGATGCTGGCAAATATTGCCCACGATATGGTGGTTTGTGTTCAGCAGCCGATGTTTACCGAAATGTTTGGTGCCCGCTATCGTTACAGCGGTGCCGGTGTCGGATACCAGGTTGCCAGCGTGGTCGGCGGAGGCTTCACGCCATTTATCGCCGCGGCACTGGTGACCTGGTCAGACGGAGCCTGGCACAGCGTGGCGCTGTATCTGATGGCAGGATGTCTGATTTCCCTGCTGGTCGCTATTTTTATGAAACCCCGCCGCGCCTGACCCCGGCTGCGGTCCTGCTCTCCCGGGTGGTCTCGCCTGAGAGAGCAGCTCCTCACTTGCTGCTGTTTACGCCGATCACAGGTTGATCCTGTCAGATATATCCTTGCTGATGGTCCCCCTCTCAGGGCCACTGACATTCCTGCCCCGGACGACTACAGCCGCAGACTTTCCCCGTTTCCGTGACCGGGCGGTACAAATTTATTATCACGCCAGCGTCAAACGCTTGACACTCTTTTCAGAAGGTATAGCATTACCCTGAATTAAAGTTGTTATATTATAACATTACATTATAGTCACACTCTGAGGATGGGGATCCTGATGCATATCAACAGAAAATCAGCAACACACGCACTGACCGTACAGAACGCAACTCCGCGCGGCCTTTCTCCCCGAATCAAAGCCGCGGGAGTCCTGGCCGCAATGACGGCTCTGCTGAGTGTCAGCCCGTTAAGCCTGGCAGCAGAAAACTCGCCCTCCCATATCCATGCCATCGGTATCGAAAATCAGTATGCCGATATTATCAGTCAGATCGGCGGGAAATATGTGGAAGTGACGTCGCTGATTTCAGACCCGAATACCGACCCGCACGCTTTTGAAGCCAGCCCGGGCATCGCCCGCCAGATAGCTCATGCCACCCTGATTGTCGAAAACGGAGCCGGTTATGATGACTGGGCAGACAAACTGATTGCCGCATCACCCAATGCAAAGCGTAACGTGATCAATGTTCACTCCCTGCTGAAGTTACCTGAGAATACCGCCAACCCGCATTTATGGTACGACCCTCAGACCATGCCTGCGGTCGCCGATGCGATTGCCGACCAGCTGGCGAGTAAAATGCCGGAACATGCGGCAGAATTCCGGGAAAATGCCGGTAAATTCCGTCAGTCCATGGAACCGGTCAATGCAGCAATAACGGCCTTTAAGAACGATTTCCCTGACACGCCTGTGGCAGTGACTGAGCCGGTGGCGGACTATCTGCTGAAAGCCATGGGCGCGAAAATTCTCACCCCTGAAGCTCTGGAATACGGCATTATGAATGATATCGACCCCGCGCCACAGCTAGTCAGTGAACAGAATGAATTGCTGGCACAACGTAAGGTGCGGGTCTTTGTCTATAACCAGCAGGTGACAGACCCGGTCACCAGTCATTTCCTGGCGCTGGCGCGGAAAAATCATATTCCGGTGGCAGGGGTTTATGAAACCATGCCGGAACCCGGCTATCACTATCAGTCATGGATGCTGGCTGAAATCAGTGCATTACGTCACGCAGTGAGTGATCAGGTATCGACTGAATCGCTGATTGCCGGTAAACGGTGAAATGATGACCGAATCACCGGTGTTACGTGTCCGTCAGTTGGGGGTTAACTACCCCGGCCATCGGGTACTTCAGGATGTCAGTTTTGATATCGGCCACGGAGAATTCTGTGGCCTCATCGGGGCCAATGGCTGCGGAAAAACCACACTGTTTCGCGCCCTGCTGGGTTTACAGGATTTTTCAGCCGGGGAAATCACACTTAACGGCGGTAATGTCCGGCAGGGGCTGGCTGCGGTCGGTTATGTCCCACAGAAGAATATCCTGGATCCGGATATTCCGCTGACAGCCCGCGATGTCGTTGCGCTTGGTCTGGACGGTCACCGCCCGGGCTTTAGCTTACGCCCCCGCCGTTACCGGCAGCGTATCGATGAAATGCTGGATGCGGTGGATGCGCTGCCTTTTGCAGACCAGCGTATCGGCCGTCTCTCCGGCGGGCAGCAACAGCGGGTGTTAATTGCGCATGCACTGATCCGTCGCCCGAACCTGCTGTTACTGGATGAGCCTCTGTCGAATCTGGACATGGCCGCAGCGGCTGAGATCGTCGGTCTGCTCAGACGACTGGCCCGTGAGCAACAGGTGTCTGTGCTGCTATCTGCCCATGATATCAACCCGCTATTGCCTGCCATGGACCGGGTGGTGTATCTGGCTAACGGTCGGGCGGCCAGTGGCCCGACCGGCGAGGTTATCCGTACCGGCGTGCTGAGTCAGCTCTACGGCTATCATATCGATGTTATCCGGGTACACGGCCGTATTCTGGTGGTGGCCGGCGATCCCGGCATGGCTGAAACGGATGAATGTCAGCCACCACATGTTATTTCTGTTCCCTGAAGGACGACGCAGATGTTTTCCTTATTTATCAGTCACGGATTTTTCAGCAGTGCTCCTGTACAGACTGCACTGACCGTTGGCGGGGGAGCCGCCATCGTCTGCGGGGTCACCGGCGTATTTGCGTTAATGCGCGGCCATGCCTTTGCCGGGCATGCCTTATCTGACATCAGTAGTGCCGGCGGCGCGGCCTCCTTCTTACTCGGCATAAATGCGCTGACCGGTTTTATTCTGATGGCTCTGGCAGGGGCTGCAGGTATCGAGCTCAGTGCGACACGCCGCCAGCGGGAACGAAGCCTTTCTACCGGCATTGTTCTCGGTGCCGGGCTGGGCTGTTCTGCGCTGTTTCTCTGGTTTGCCGTCAAAAAACAGAATGCTTCCGGCGCAACGCTATCGGTGATGTTCGGCTCCATCTGGACATTACCGGCATCGGTTATCCCCTGGATACTGCTGACTGCAGGATGTGCGCTACTGCTGCTGTCGCTTATCTGGCGACCGGTATTACTGTGTGCCATTGACCCCGATCTGGCGAGGATCCGCGGCATCAATGTCAGACTGATCGGCGTATTGCAATTGTCAGCGCTGGCGCTGGCGGTTGCCTTATCGTCGATGACCGTCGGAGCCATTTTATCCACGGCTTTACTGATTGGTCCGGCCGCGATCGCTCTTAAATTTGCCCGCTCACCGCTGTCGGCCGTCGTACTTTCCGCTATTACCGGGCTGTTAGCCGTCTGGCTGGGCGTATGGCTGGCGTATGAAAGCTTCTATTGGCCTCACAGTCAGGGCTGGCCGGTCAGCTTCTTTATCGTCAGTCTCATTTTTATTGCCTGGGGGTTCAGCGGCATTCTCGCCCGGGCCATTGTGCCGCAAGCCGGTTCGGACCGGCAGCGATTCAGGAAGAGAAAACATGTTTAGCGGTTTTATGTTTACCAGCTGGACAGCGGCGACGCTGGTCGCCATTGTCTGCGGCATGGTCGGATTTTTTGTCATCCTGCGCGGTGCATCTTTTACCGCCCATGCCCTGCCGATGGGTGCCTTCCCCGGAGCCGCTGCTGCGGTATTACTGGGTATTAATCCTTTTTATGGCGTTCTGCTTTTTGCCTCGATCGGCGCTCTGGGGATCAATGTCTTCAGCCGCCAGCACCGTCATGAAGTCGCGACCGCGCTTTGCCTGGTGACGTTACTGGGGGCAGGCACTCTCCTGCTTAGTCTGAGCGGGCGTTATTCACGGGCAGTCTATTCACTGTTATTTGGCGATTTACTGGGCATCAGTCGTTCGCAACTGATCCCGCTGGTCATTTCAGCCGTCATTACCGTATTACTGGTCGCTCTGTTATTCCGTCGTTTACTGCTCAGTTCATTTTCCGCAGAGCTGGCGGCGGTTCGCGGTATTCCGCTGCGCAGTACCGAATTGGGGTTTCTCACGTTGCTGGCATTGACCACCAGCATCGCGGTACCGGTTGTCGGATCGTTACTGGTGTTCAGCCTGATGATTGCACCCCCGGCAATTGCACGCTCACTGAGCCGCCGCCCGTTCCCCGCATTACTGCTGTCGGTAGCCGTCGCTCTGACCATCGTATGGAGTGCGATAGCTCTCTCCTGGTTTACTGACTGGCCACCCGGTTTCTTTGTCGGTACGCTGGGTGCATTGCTATACCTCGCTGAACGGATTTATTCGGGGCGACGTCAGACAACACACACCCTGCCGCCACAGGAGGCGTCACCCGCCGGCCGGTGATCCGCCTGCCGGGCCAGGGCTCTGGCCTGTCTCTCCCGTTTCATCACGGACAGGATGGCTGACACCGGATTCATTCAATACGAATAATCTCCGGATATTTTTCCGTGGCTGACTCATGGAATATATCGTCCAGCCAGCGGGGGATTTCATCTTCCGTCAGAGTGTCCGGAATAACACACTCCCGCAGCCTTGAATATTTACGCTCTGTCATATCGATACGAAACACCTGCCAGCGATTCTGTTCACGGCGCACACCGATATATCGTCCGAAGACACTATAAATCAGCATTTTTCCTCCGTACTCCGTCATACTCAATAGCCGCCGGTATCGCTGTCTGAAGACAATGAAAATTCCGCGAGGTAGTGGAAAGAAATAAGATTTTTTATTACCTCCGCACAGATCTTAGGTAACATTGTCAGCTTATCGACGAAGAGGCAATAACAATGAAAGTAAAAAAAATATTACTGTGGACCGGGCTGATTGTGATTGGCGGCGTGGTGGGATTCTCTGTGAATAATGCCACGGTTGCCCGATATAATATTATTAACTCCACATGCTCGGTACTGAATGTTGCCGTGGATAACCATATGCTGGCACCTGAGCAGGTACGTACGCTGGGTCAGTTAACCGCCCAAAAACTGCAGGGTTCACTGGTAATGAATGCTTTCCGGCTGGATCAGCAGCAAATCAATGCCGCGGCTGTGGGCTCGAATTGTTCGCAGTTTATGGCGGGTATCAGCGAAAAATCCGGCTGATCCCGGGCATTGCGGGTGTGACCGGGCCAAACAGGAGACGATAGATGTTAAAGAACACCTCCGCAGAATGCAGGACCGGTGAGTATTCATTCTCTGAGTGTAATCTCCCCCCGGGCGAGGTCAGCTATACGGACTGCCTGGCGCTTCGGCAACGAGTCCTGTGGCCGGACAAACCCTTGTCCTTTTCCCGCGTACCAGGCGATGGTTCGGCCAGGCATTTTGGTATCACACGCTCAGGGATCCTTATCTGCTGCCTGTCTGTTTTTCAACTACAGGAGCACTGCTGGCAGATACGTAAATTTGCCACTCTCCCGGAATGGCAACATCAGGGTGTCGGCAGCACATTACTCAGTGCTGTGATCGCACTACTCACGCAGGAAGGTGCACAACGTTTTGAGCTGGATGCCCGGCTGAGTGCTGCAGATTTCTATCGGAAGCGCGGATTTTTACCCTGCTCTGCACCGTTTGAAAATAAGGGGCTGCAGTATATCCGCATGGCACAACAGGCAGAATTCAACGAATTGATACCCGGGTAACAGGTGCACTGCCTGCCGGAAAGTATACTCAGCCGTAATGACCCGGCAGTGTTGCCACGATAGCCCGCGCCATGGGACCTGTCGTACAGTACGAACACAAAGGCACCGGGTGTTGAACTGAAGTATAGGGGACTCTGGCTACCCGGCAGATAACGTCGAAATGCGGTTCTTACATGTTGAGGAGATAAATCTTATGTTCAGTCATGTCGTCGTGGGCTCTGATGACCTTCAGATCTCTAAGAAATTCTATGATGCTATTTTTCGCCATGCGGGTATTGATGATTCCGGTATTGATGCACTTAATCGTCCCTTTTACCGCAAAGGATCTCAGCGGTTTATCATTACACTGCCGATCAATGGTCAACCCGCAACCCATGCCAACGGGGGAACTATCGGATTTGTGTTAAACAGTGCTGAGGATGTGCAGGCCTGGCACCAGGCTGGCGTTGGGTCCGGCGGACAATCAGCCGAAAGTGCCCCTCATCTGCGTAAAGATGGTAAGTATATCGCTTATCTGCGGGATCCTTACGGTAATAAGCTTTGTGCCTATTCCCGGCAAGTCCTCTGAGCCGGCAAGTAGCCCAGGTTCGTACGGCAGAGACTGCGTATAGAGAATGCGCAGTCCATAGCAGCCCTCGCCGGTAATAACGTAAAGTCACGCCTCCGGCGATATTATAATCTGTCCGCGATTGCATCAGGGGCCCGGCCTGCCGGTTTTAAGGGGCAGATAATACGGTATTATTGGCGACCTCCCCGCCGCCCTGCTCAGCAAAATGACAGCAATCGCCTGTTTTACGGTCTTACTGGTGAAATCTTCGGCATACAGACACAAAGGCAACGAAAGTGCTTTGACAAGCCCCCTGTAGCTCGTTAATATTCGCCCCGTCTTCACGACAATTCCTCTGTAGTTCAGTCGGTAGAACGGCGGACTGTTAATCCGTATGTCACTGGTTCGAGTCCAGTCAGAGGAGCCATATTAAAGAAGCCCGCTCAGGAAAACCTGAGCGGGTTTTTTGCTTTTATGCCATTCACTATCGTATCAACTCCGTATGGCTTCCTCACTTCATTCACGACAGCATCGGTTATATTCCGGTCACTTACCGTTCAGGACTCCCATATCAATGGTTCCCGGCAGGTTCATCGCCGTGACAGACGTCAGGCGGGGTTCCGGAGTTATCGCTACCAGTTGCCATAGGGATAGGTTTTCCCTTTGATAAAATCCTTGATGTCCTGGTCATAACCATAAGAAAAATTACTCTGCGTGATCCCTTTGCAGCCATATAGCTGATCCCCGGACACCGTGGTGAGAGTTAAGGGTTCGACCGGCAGGTTACGCACTTTTCCGCTGCTGTTCTGCAGCCAGATGCGCACCTTACCTTCCGGGGCCAGTCCGAACAGCAATGTTTTATACCAGGCCGTATTTCCGCTCAGGTCTTTACCGGTCGGCACCGACATGGCCTCCCTGAGGGACGGTGAAAAGATAATGCTCGTCTCATAGGTCTTTTTATCAATAATGGAGTCCCAGCAGAACATCATCTGTGCTGGCGGATGCCGGATCTGATTGAACTGAGCATTCATCCTGACCCGATTGTTCCAAATCTTAGTGGTATCCGGATCCCCCGGTGTGCTGTCAAGTGTCCGGAACGTTGATACGACTTGCTCATTATCGATAATCAGCGCTCGGGTCACCACCGCCGGTAAGGCTCTGGGCGTGAAAAAGGCAAAACCGACCTTGCCGTAAGGCATCTCTCCGGTTTCTTCCGGTGTCTGCGGCTCTCCGGTATGGCAGCCGCTGACCATTACCGTCATCAGCAGGGGGATTAGGGGGTTCAGTTTCATACTTTCTTTCCATCCATGTTGTAAACGGTGCGCTACCGCTGCGCATCCGGGCGAATTAATCGCCGTTACCGTACCCCGGTCTGCGCCGGGGTTCCGGAGTTATCGTTACCAGTTGCCATAGGGATAGGTTTTCCCTTTAATAAAATCTTTGATGTCCTGGTCATAACCATAAGAAAAATTACTCTGCGTGATCCCTTTGCAGCCATACAGCTGATCCCCGGACACCGTGGTGAGAGTTAAGGGTTCGACCGGCAGATTACGCACTTTTCCGCTGCTGTTCTGCAGCCAGATGCGCACCTTACCTTCCGGCGCCAGCCCTAACAGCAGCGTGTTATACCAGGCCGTATTTCCGCTCAGGTCTTTACCGGTCGGCACCGACATGGCCTCCCTGAGAGACGGTGAAAAGATAATGCTCGTCTCATAGGTCTTTTTATCAATAATGGAGTCCCAGCAGAACATCATCAGGGCCGGCGGATGCCGGACCTGATTAAACTGTGCATGACGTCTTACCTTACTGCTCCAGCTTCCTACGCTGGCAGGATTTTCCTGAGTGCTGTCAAGTGTCCGGAACGTTGATACCAGCTTTTCATTGTCGATAATCAGCGCTCTGGTCACCACCGCCGGTAAAGCTAACGGGGTGAAAAAGGCAAAACCGACCTTGCCGTAAGGCATCTCTCCGGTCTCTTCCGGTGTCTGCGGCTCTCCGGTGTGGCAGCCGCTGACCATCATCGCAATCAGCAGCGGGATTAGAGGGTTCAGTTTCATACTTTCTTTCCATCCATGTTGTAAACGGTGCGTTGCCACTGCGCATCCGGGCGGGTTATTCGCCGTTACCGTACCCCGGTCTGCGCCGGGGTTCCGGAGTTATCGCTACCAGTTGCCATAGGGATAGGTTTTCCCTTTGATAAAATCCCTGATGTACTGAGGATACCCCTCCGGAATGCTGTAGTTAAAATCAATCCGCGGAGGCGCATTCTTGCAGCCATACAGTTGATCCCCGGACACCGTGGTGAGAGTTAAGGGTTCAACCGGCAGGTTACGCACTTTTCCGCTGCTGTTCTGCAGCCAGATGCGCACCTTACCTTCCGGGGCCAGTCCGAACAGCAATGTTTTATACCAGGCCGTATTTCCGCTCAGGTCTTTACCGGTCGGCACCGACATGGCCTCCCTGAGGGACGGCGAGAATATAATGCTCGTTTCATAGGTCTTTTTATCAATAATGGAGTCCCAGCAGAACATCATCAGGGCCGGCGGATGCCGGACCTGATTAAACTGTGCATGACGTCTTACCTTACTGCTCCAGCTTCCTACGCTGGCAGGATTTTCCTGAGTGCTGTCCAGTGTCCGGAACGTTGATACCAGCTTTTCATTGTCGATAATCAGCGCTCTGGTCACCACCGCCGGTAAAGCCCGGGGCGTGAAAAAGGCAAAATCAACCGGGCCGTAAGGCATCTCTCTGGCCTGTTCCGGTGTCTGCGGCTCTCCGGTATGGCAGCCGCTGACCATCATCGCAATCAGCAGCGGGATTAGAGGGTTCAGTTTCATACTTTCTTTCCATCCATGTTGTAAACGGTGCGTTGCCACTGCGCATCCGGGCGGGTTATTCGCCGTTACCGTACCCCGGTCTGCGCCGGGGTTCCGGGGTTATCGCTACCAGTTGCCATAGGGATAGGTTTTCCCTTTGATAAATTCAGGTGTCTCACCGTAATAAACATAGCCATTGGGATGTTGCGTACTCCCTTTGCAACCATACAGCTGGTCCCCTGACACCGTGGTGAGGGTTAAGGGTTCGACCGGCAGGTTAGCGATCGGTGCACTGTTCTGCAGCCAGATACGCACCTTACCTTCCGGAGCCAGCCCGAACAGCAGAGTGTTATACCAGGCCGTATTTCCGCTCAGGTCTTTACCGGTCGGCACCGACATGGCTTCCCTGAGGGACGGTGAAAAGATAATACTCGTCTCATAGGTCTTTTTATCGATAATGGAGTCCCAGCAGAACATCATCTGTGCCGGCGGATGCCGGATCTTATTAAACTGAGCACGACGGCCTACCTTACTGCTCCAGCGGCCCACGCTGTCGGGATTTTCCTGAGTACTGTCCAGTGTCCGGAACGTTGATACGACTTGCTCATTATCGATAATCAGCGCTCGGGTCACCACCGCCGGTAAGGCTCTGGGCGTGAAAAAGGCAAAACCGACCTTGCCGTAAGGCATCTCTCCTGTCTCTTCCGGTGTCTGCGGCTCTCCGGTATGGCAGCCGCTGACCATTACCGTCANGCACGACGGCCTACCTTACTGCTCCAGCGGCCCACGCTGTCGGGATTTTCCTGAGTACTGTCCAGTGTCCGGAACGTTGATACGACTTGCTCATTATCGATAATCAGCGCTCGGGTCACCACCGCCGGTAAGGCTCTGGGCGTGAAAAAGGCAAAACCGACCTTGCCGTAAGGCATCTCTCCTGTCTCTTCCGGTGTCTGCGGCTCTCCGGTATGGCAGCCGCTGACCATTACCGTCATCAGCAGCGGGATCAGGGGGTTCAGTTTCATACTTTCTGTCCATCCATGTTGTAAACGGTGCGTTGCCACTGCGCATCCGGGCGGGTTATTCGCCGTGACAGACGTCAGGTGGGGTTCCGGGGTTATCGTTACCAGTTGCCATAGGGGTAGGTTTTCCCTTTGATAAATTCAGGTGTCTCACCGTAATAAACATAGCCATTGGGATGTTGCGTACTCCCTTTGCAGCCATACAGCTGATCCCCGGACACCGTGGTGAGAGTTAAGGGTTCGACCGGCAGGTTGTCCGCTCTCCCGTTACTCAGGAGCCAGATGCGCACCTTACCTTCCGGGGCCAGCCCGAACAGCAATGTTTTATTCCAGGCCGTATTCCCCCTCGGGTCTTTACCTGCCGGCACCGACATGGCCTCCCTGAGGGACGGCGAAAAGATAATGCTCGTTTCATAGGTCTTTTTATCAATAATGGAGTCCCAGCAGAACATCATCTGTGCCGGCGGATGCCGGATCTTATTAAACTGAGCACGACGGCCTACCTTACTGCTCCAGCGGCCCACGCTGTCGGGATTTTCCTGAGTACTGTCCAGTGTCCGGAACGTTGATACGACTTGCTCATTATCGATAATCAGCGCTCGGGTCACCACCGCCGGTAAGGCTCTGGGCGTGAAAAAGGCAAAACCGACCTTGCCGTAAGGCATCTCTCCTGTCTCTTCCGGTGTCTGCGGCTCTCCGGTATGGCAGCCGCTGACCATTACCGTCA
>NZ_JFJX01000021.1:0-673 GCF_000611875.2 Tatumella sp. UCD-D_suzukii | reverse complement strand
GCGTCACCGTCAGGGTGTCGCCGTCCTTATCCGTGTCATTGGTCAGCACATCACCGTTCACCGGCGTATTTTCTTTCGCCACCGCCGTGTCATTGTTCGCCACCGGCGGGGTATTGATCGTGCTGAAGCTCAGCGTCGCCGAGGACGTAGCCTGACCGTCGGTAATAATATAGGTCGCAGACGGGACCTTGCCGGTATAGCCGTCCACCGGGGTAAAGGTGTATTTACCGTCACTGCCGATGGTCAGGGTACCCACGCCGCTGAGGGTCGCGGTTTCACCGGCTTTCACCGTCTGACCATCCACAGTAAACTGCGTCACCGTCAGGGTGTCGCCGTCCTTATCCGTGTCATTGGTCAGCACATTACCGTTCACCGGCGTATTTTCTTTCGCCACCGCCGTGTCATTGTTCGCCACCGGCGGGGTATTGATCGTGCTGAAGCTCAGCGTCGCGGTGGACGTGGCCTGCCCGTCCGTGACCGTGTAGGTCGCAGACGGGACCTTGCCGGTATAGCCGTCCACCGGGGTAAAGGTGTATTTACCGTCACTGCCGATGGTCAGGGTACCCACGCCGCTGAGGGTCGCGGTTTCACCGGCTTTCACCGTCTGACCATCCACAGTAAACTGCGTCACCGTCAGGGTGTCGCCGTCCTTATCCGTGTCATTGGTCAGCAC
>NZ_JFJX01000020.1:0-631 GCF_000611875.2 Tatumella sp. UCD-D_suzukii | reverse complement strand
CCCTGCGAAACTTTTGTTTTATTAATTTTTTGCTAAAACAGATAACTTATTGCCCAAAAATAGTTGAAAAACGAAACTTTTGACGAAATTTTTTAGCTATAGATACTTTCTCCCTGCGAAACTTTTGTTTTATTCATTTTTTGCTAAAACAGATAACTTATTGCCCAAAAATAGTTAAAAAACGAAATTTTTGACAAAATTGGTTAGCTATAGATACTTTTTCTTTTAAAAACTTGTGTTTTATTCCTTTTGTGCTAAAACCAATGACTTATTGTCCAAGAATAGTTAAAAAACCAATTTTTTGAAAAAATTTTTTTTCTTTAGATACTTTCTCCCTGCGAAACTTTTGTTTTATTAATTTTTTGCTAAAACAGATAACTTATTGCCCAAAAATAGTTGAAAAACGAAACTTTTGACGAAATTTTTTAGCTATAGATACTTTCTCCCTGCGAAACTTTTGTTTTATTCATTTTTTGCTAAAACAGATAACTTATTGCCCAAAAATAGTTAAAAAACGAAATTTTTGACAAAATTGGTTAGCTATAGATACTTTTTCTTTTAAAAACTTGTGTTTTATTCCTTTTGTGCTAAAACCAATGACTTATTGTCCAAGAATAGTTAAAAAACCAAT
>NZ_JFJX01000019.1:0-922 GCF_000611875.2 Tatumella sp. UCD-D_suzukii | reverse complement strand
GCCGGTGAACGGTAATGTGCTGACCAATGACACGGATAAAGACGGCGACACGCTGACGGTGACGCAGTTCACCGTGGACGGTCAGACGGTGAACGCCGGTGAAACCGCGACCCTCAGCGGCGTGGGTACCCTGACCATCGGCAGTGACGGTAAATACACCTTTACCCCGGTGGACGGCTATACCGGCAAGGTCCCGTCTGCGACCTACACGGTCACGGACGGGCAGGCCACGTCCACCGCGACGCTGAGCTTCAGTACGATCAACACCCCGCCGGTGGCAAACAATGACACGGCGGTGGCGAAAGAAAATACGCCGGTGAACGGTAATGTGCTGACCAATGACACGGATAAAGACGGCGACACGTTGACGGTGACGCAGTTTACTGTGGACGGTCAGACGGTGAACGCCGGTGAAACCGCGACCCTCAGCGGCGTGGGTACCCTGACCATCGGCAGTGACGGTAAATACACCTTCACGCCGGTGAACGGTTATACCGGCAAGGTCCCGTCTGCGACCTACACGGTAACGGACGGGCAGGCCACGTCCACCGCGACGCTGAGCTTCAGTACGATCAACACCCCGCCGGTGGCGAACAATGACACGGCGGTGGCGAAAGAAAATACGCCGGTGAACGGTAATGTGCTGACCAATGACACGGATAAAGACGGCGACACGCTGACGGTGACGCAGTTCACCGTGGACGGTCAGACGGTGAACGCCGGTGAAACCGCGACCCTCAGCGGCGTGGGTACCCTGACCATCGGCAGTGACGGTAAATACACCTTTACCCCGGTGGACGGCTATACCGGCAAGGTCCCGTCTGCGACCTACACGGTCACGGACGGGCAGGCCACGTCCACCGCGACGCTGAGCTTCAGTACGATCAACACCCCGCCGGTGGCAAACAATGACACGGCGGTG
>NZ_JFJX01000018.1:0-27422 GCF_000611875.2 Tatumella sp. UCD-D_suzukii | reverse complement strand
TGGACCAGGGTCAGGCGGGTGAGAACGTTGGTGTTCTGCTGCGTGGTATCAAGCGTGAAGAGATCGAACGTGGTCAGGTTCTGGCTAAACCAGGTTCAATCAAACCACACACCCAGTTCGAGTCAGAAGTTTATATTCTGTCTAAAGACGAAGGCGGCCGTCATACTCCGTTCTTCAAAGGCTACCGTCCACAGTTCTACTTCCGTACAACTGACGTGACCGGAACCATCGAACTGCCGGAAGGCGTAGAGATGGTAATGCCTGGTGACAACATCAAAATGGTTGTTACCCTGATCCACCCAATCGCGATGGACGACGGTCTGCGTTTCGCAATCCGTGAAGGTGGTCGTACTGTAGGTGCAGGTGTTGTTGCTAAAGTTATCGCTTAATTGTCGATAGTTTAGAAACATCCTGATGAGAAGGGCGCGCAAGCGCCCTTTTTTTATGGCTCGAAAAGGAGAGTCATCATCATGAATGAAAACCCTTATTGTAATGCAAACCATTCTCAATTATGATAGTGCATGAAAAATATACAATAAGGTCAGGGTTGTAATATGTATGTTTGTTTGTGTAATGGCATCAGTGATAAATCTATCCGCGCGGTTATCCGTCAGCATCAGCCATCATCGCTAAAAGAATTACAGCGTTTTGTTCCGGTCGGAACACAGTGTGGTAAGTGTCTGCGGTCTGCACGACAAATTCTGGAGCATGAACAGGGCTCAATGGTCATCTATCTCCGGTCCGCCTGACTTCTGCTAACTATAAGTAAACCGCCTGCTTTATAGCCTTTCTGTCTTTTGACTTCCCGGAGCCGCCAACTACTCTGATAGTAACTGGAAGCGGAGGAAGTACTATGAAAGGCGATAAGAAAGTTATAACTCATCTGAATAAACTTCTTGGTAATGAACTGGTTGCTATCAATCAGTATTTTTTGCATGCCCGTATGTTCCGAAACTGGGGCCTGAGCCGTCTCAATGATATTGAATATCATGAGTCGATAGATGAAATGAAACATGCTGATAAATATATCGAGCGTATTTTGTTTCTGGAAGGGATCCCTAATCTGCAGGATCTTGGAAAATTACGCATCGGCGAAGATGTGGAAGAAATGCTTCGTTCAGATCTCAGCCTGGAACTTGAAGGTGCGACTGATTTACGTGAAGCCATCGCTTATGCTGATAAAGTCCATGATTATGTGACGCGGGATTTACTGATAGAAATCCTTGCCGATGAAGAGCACCATATCGACTGGCTGGAAACAGAGCTTGAATTGATTACCCGCATAGGTATACAGAATTATATTCAGACTCAGATTAAAGAGCAGTCGGCAGGATAGACAGATTTTGTATCAGAAACCAGCACGCGCCCGCTATCGATAAAAAATATCCGAACGGTAGCGGGAGCGAATCACGAAAACTGGCCATTAACTTCCGGCGGAAAATCAGTTCGCACAACGCATAAGCGGAAGCGATGACGATCACCGGGGCCAGTGATTGCCAGCCACCCCATGCCCCGATAGCCGCCAGTAACTTCATATCCCCCTCACCGATCCCTTCCCGTTGACGGCAGTAACGAAAGCCCAGGTTAGCCGCATACAAAAAGAGATACCCACAACAGACACCCAATAGCCGCGAGTACAGGTCAGGATAAGTAAAGGCCGGAGCAAGCAGTAAGCCGGACCACAAAAGCGCAAACACGATCATGTCCGGTAGCAGCATATACCGGCGGTCGGTGATGGCCAGCAGATAGAGTAGTGAATAATTGAGTATGGCTGCAGCCCACTGAAGAGGTGAAGGTAAGAGCATATAAACCGATACCCAAAAGAGACCTGTCAGGATTTCCGCGTATATCAAGCCAGCGGGCAGACTTTGCCGGCAGTAGCGGCAGGTGCCCCGGAGTAGGATGAAGCTGATCACGGGAATAAGCTCAAACCAGGTCAGGGGATGATGGCATTGTACGCAGAATGACGGGGGAGCGATCAGCGCCCGGAGAGAGCAGGGGAGGGGGACACAGGGAGAGTAACGGTCAGCCAGCAGAGCGATAAAACTCCCATAGAGACTGCCGGAAATGAAAATGAACAGTAACAAGATACACCTCGTAGCAGAAGATATTTCTGTTAGTGTGCTGTCACCGGAAGCACTAGCAAAGAGGGAAGTACAGACGCTGTGTGGCGGGTTCCGGATGTCGTGTGACAGACAACAGTTCTTCCTCCGGGCCCCGGGTGCAATGCAATTGCATCGGTTAAAAACGAAGCATCACTTGCCAAGCGCTGAAATATACGTATAATGCGCGGGCTTGCTGAAATTAGCAGCGCGATTCGAGCAGAATCGCAGGCACGCGATTTGCGTCGCCTGACAATACTCCCGATTGGGGAGTTATATGCTGAACGATTACACTCCCCCATCAATCGTAATGGGTGTGAGGAGTAATTATTTTTGTTTATAAAATGTTTGGAGCTCTGGTCTCATGCAGAACCAAAGAATCCGTATCCGTCTTAAAGCGTTTGATCATCGTCTGATCGATCAATCAACCGCGGAAATCGTTGAGACTGCCAAGCGCACTGGTGCGCAGGTTCGTGGTCCAATCCCGCTGCCGACTCGTAAAGAGCGCTTTACCGTTCTGATTTCTCCGCATGTTAACAAAGATGCGCGCGATCAGTACGAAATTCGCACTCACAAACGTCTGGTTGACATCGTTGAGCCAACTGAAAAGACCGTTGATGCTCTGATGCGTCTGGATCTGGCTGCCGGTGTTGATGTGCAGATCAGCCTGGGTTAATCAGGTTACGAGCGATTAAGAGGTTGATACAATGATTGGATTAGTCGGTAAGAAAGTGGGCATGACTCGCATCTTCAATGAAGAAGGCGTATCTATCCCTGTAACCGTAATCGAAGTTGAAGCAAACCGTGTTACTCAGGTCAAAGGCCTGGAAAACGATGGTTACCAGGCTATTCAGGTGACTACCGGCGCTAAAAAAGCAAGCCGTGTAACTAAACCAGAAGCTGGTCATTTTGCTAAAGCTGGCGTAGAAGCTGGCCGTGGCCTGTGGGAATTCCGCACCGAAGGTGAAGAATTTACCGTTGGTCAGAGCATCAGTGTTGATATCTTCGCTGACGTGAAAAAAGTAGACGTAACTGGCACCTCTAAAGGTAAAGGTTTCGCAGGTACCGTTAAGCGCTGGAACTTCCGTACCCAGGACGCTACTCACGGTAACTCCTTGTCACACCGCGTACCGGGTTCTATCGGTCAGAACCAGACTCCGGGCAAAGTGTTCAAAGGCAAGAAAATGGCAGGTCAGCTGGGTAACGAACGTGTGACCGTTCAGAGCCTGGAAGTCGTTCGCGTAGACGCTGAGCGCAACCTGCTGCTGGTTAAAGGTGCAGTTCCCGGTGCAACCGGTAGCGACCTGATTGTAAAACCAGCTGTTAAGGCGTAAGGGGATAGCAATGGAATTAGTATTGAAAGACGCGCAGAGCGCGCTGACTGTTTCCGAAACTACCTTCGGTCGTGATTTTAACGAAGCGCTGGTACACCAGGTTGTTGTCGCTTACGCAGCAGGCGCCCGTCAGGGTACCCGTGGTCAGAAGACCCGCGCTGAAGTTACTGGCTCTGGTAAAAAACCATGGCGCCAGAAAGGCACCGGCCGCGCACGTGCAGGTTCTGCGAAGAGCCCAATCTGGCGTTCAGGTGGTGTGACTTTTGCTGCTAAGACTCAAGATCACAGTCAGAAAGTTAACAAAAAGATGTACCGCGGAGCGCTGAAAAGCATTCTGTCTGAACTGGTACGTCAGGAACGTTTGATCGTTGTCGAACAGTTCTCTGTAGAAGCGCCTAAAACTAAGCTGCTGGCACAGAAACTGAAAGACATGGCTCTGGAAGATGTACTGATCGTCACCGGTGAACTGGATGAGAATCTGTTCCTGGCAGCACGTAACCTGTTCAAGGTTGACGTACGTGATGCAGCAGGCATTGACCCAGTTAGCCTGATCGCCTTCGACAAAGTCGTTATGACTGCTGATGCAGTTAAGCAAGTTGAGGAGATGCTGGCATGATCCGTGAAGAACGTCTGCTGAAAGTCGTGCGCGCGCCGCACGTATCTGAAAAAGCGTCTACTGCGATGGAAAAAACAAATACCATCGTTCTCAAAGTTGCAACAGACGCAACCAAAGCAGAGATCGTTGCTGCCGTAGAAAAGCTGTTCGAAGTTGAAGTTAAAGACGTAAACACCCTGGTCGTTAAAGGGAAAGTTAAGCGTCACGGACAGCGTATTGGTCGTCGTAGCGACTGGAAAAAAGCTTACGTCACCCTGAAAGAAGGCCAGAATCTGGACTTCGTCGGCGGCGCAGAGTAAGTCGGAGGAGAGAAACAATGGCAATTGTTAAATGTAAACCGACATCTCCGGGTCGTCGCCATGTAGTTAAAGTGGTGAACCCTGAGCTGCACAAGGGCAAACCTTTTGCTCCGCTGCTGGAAAAAAACAGCAAAAGCGGTGGCCGTAATAATAACGGTCGTATCACTACCCGTCATATCGGTGGTGGTCACAAGCAGGCTTACCGTATTATTGACTTTAAACGCAATAAAGATGGTATCCCGGCTGTTGTTGAACGTCTTGAGTACGATCCGAACCGCTCTGCGAACATCGCACTGGTTCTGTACAAAGACGGTGAACGCCGTTATATCCTGGCCCCTAAAGGTCTGAAAGCTGGCGACCAGATCCAATCTGGTAGTGATGCTGCGATTAAAGCAGGTAACACCCTGCCGATGCGTAATATCCCGGTCGGTTCAACTGTACATAACGTAGAAATGAAACCAGGTAAAGGCGGTCAGATTGCTCGCTCTGCTGGTACTTACGTGCAGATCGTTGCGCGTGATGGTTCCTACGTAACCCTGCGTCTGCGTTCAGGTGAAATGCGTAAAGTCGAAGCTGACTGCCGCGCAACACTGGGCGAAGTCGGTAACGCTGAGCATATGCTGCGCGTTCTGGGTAAAGCAGGTGCAACTCGCTGGCGTGGTGTTCGTCCTACCGTTCGCGGTACTGCGATGAACCCAGTCGATCACCCGCACGGTGGTGGTGAAGGTCGTAACTTTGGTAAGCACCCGGTAACTCCGTGGGGCGTTCAGACCAAAGGTAAGAAGACCCGCAGCAACAAGCGTACTGATAAATTTATCGTACGTCGCCGTAGCAAATAATTTTAGAGGATAAACCATGCCACGTTCTCTCAAGAAAGGTCCTTTTATTGACCTGCACTTGCTGAAGAAGGTAGAGAAAGCGGTGGAAAGCGGTGACAAGAAGCCCCTGCGCACCTGGTCCCGTCGTTCAACGATCTTTCCTAACATGATCGGTTTGACCATCGCTGTCCATAATGGTCGTCAGCACGTACCTGTCTTTGTTTCCGACGAAATGGTTGGACACAAGCTGGGTGAATTTGCGCCGACTCGTACTTATCGCGGTCACGCGGCTGATAAAAAAGCCAAGAAGAAATAAGGTAGGAGGAAGAGATGGAAACTATCGCTAAACATCGCCATGCTCGTTCTTCTGCTCAGAAGGTTCGCCTGGTTGCGGATCTTGTACGCGGTAAGAAAGTGTCGCAGGCTCTGGATATCCTGACCTACACCAATAAGAAAGCAGCCTTACTGGTTAAGAAAGTCCTGGAATCTGCCATTGCTAACGCCGAACACAACGATGGCGCTGACATCGACGATCTGAAAGTCACGAAAATTTTCGTCGACGAAGGCCCTAGCATGAAGCGCATTATGCCGCGTGCTAAAGGTCGTGCAGATCGCATCCTGAAGCGCACCAGCCACATTACTGTGGTTGTGTCCGATCGCTGAGACTCTGGAGACTAGCAATGGGTCAGAAAGTACATCCTAATGGTATTCGCCTGGGTATTGTAAAACCCTGGAACTCTACATGGTTCGCAAATACCAACGAATTCGCTGACAACCTGGACAGCGATTTTAAAGTTCGTCAGTATCTGAATAAAGAACTGGCAAAAGCGTCTGTATCTCGCATCGTTATCGAACGTCCAGCGAAAAGCATCCGTGTGACTATTCACACTGCTCGCCCTGGTATCGTTATCGGTAAAAAAGGTGAAGACGTAGAAAAACTGCGTAATGTCGTCGCGAAAATCGCTGGCGTCCCTGCGCAGATCAATATCGCCGAAGTCCGTAAACCGGAACTGGACGCTAAATTGGTTGCTGATAGCATCACTTCACAGCTGGAACGTCGCGTTATGTTCCGTCGTGCTATGAAGCGTGCTGTACAGAACGCAATGCGTCTGGGCGCTAAAGGTATTAAAGTTGAAGTCAGCGGCCGTCTTGGCGGTGCTGAAATCGCGCGTACCGAATGGTACCGTGAAGGTCGTGTTCCATTGCATACTCTGCGTGCGGACATCGACTACAACACCTCTGAAGCGCACACCACTTATGGTGTAATCGGCGTTAAGGTATGGATCTTCAAAGGTGAGATCCTGGGTGGTATGGCTGCTGTTGAACAATCGGAAAAACCGGCTGCTCAACCTAAAAAGCAGCAGCGTAAAGGCCGTAAGTAAGGAGAGTCGCTGATGTTACAACCAAAGCGTACGAAATTCCGTAAAGTGCACAAAGGCCGTAACCGCGGTCTGGCTGCTGGTACGGATATTAGCTTCGGTACTTTCGGTCTGAAAGCTGTTGGCCGTGGTCGTCTGACTGCCCGTCAGATCGAAGCAGCACGTCGTGCTATGACCCGTGCAGTTAAGCGTCAAGGTAAAATCTGGATCCGTGTATTCCCGGACAAACCAATTACCGAGAAGCCGCTTGAAGTTCGTATGGGTAAAGGTAAGGGTAACGTAGAGTATTGGGTTGCCCTAATCCAGCCTGGTAAAGTCCTGTATGAAATGGACGGCGTATCAGAAGAGCTGGCCCGTGAGGCATTCAAGCTGGCAGCAGCAAAACTGCCTATCAAAACCACCTTTGTAACTAAGACGGTGATGTAATGAAAGCAACTGAGCTGCGTGAAAAAAGTGTTGAAGAGCTAAACACTGAGCTGCTTAACCTGTTGCGTGAGCAGTTTAACCTGCGCATGCAAGCGGCATCCGGCCAGCTGCAGCAGACTCATCTGCTGAAGCAGGTTCGTCGTGATGTTGCACGCGTTAAGACTTTACTGACTGAGAAGGCGGGTGCGTAATGACCGATAAAATCCGTACTCTGCAAGGTCGTGTTGTTAGTGACAAAATGCAGAAATCTGCGGTTGTTGCTATCGAACGTTTCGTGAAACACCCGATTTACGGTAAATTCATTAAGCGTACGACTAAGCTGCACATCCATGATGAGAACAACGAATGTGGTATTGGTGACGTGGTAATTATCCGCGAATGCCGTCCACTGTCTAAGACTAAGTCCTGGACTCTTGTTCGCATTGTGGAAAAAGCGATTCTGTAATAGAATCACTTTTCTGTGAAAAAATAGATGAACGACTCGTCTGAGTCGTTCATTTTTTCTACCCATCTACGAGAACCGGTGTTATAATGCCGCGCCCTCGATAATGGGGCTTTTAATCGACCTGAAGTTAGGTCCCGAAGTAGTAGTTGACATTAGCGGAGCACTAAAATGATCCAAGAACAGACTATGCTGAACGTCGCCGACAACTCCGGTGCACGTCGCGTAATGTGTATCAAGGTTCTGGGTGGCTCGCACCGTCGCTACGCAGGCGTCGGCGACATTATTAAAGTTACCATCAAGGAAGCAATTCCACGTGGTAAAGTTAAGAAAGGTGACGTCCTGAAGGCGGTAGTGGTGCGCACCAGGAAGGGTGTTCGTCGCCCTGACGGTTCTGTCATTCGCTTCGATGGTAATGCATGCGTTATTTTAAACAATAACAGCGAGCAACCCGTCGGAACACGTATTTTTGGGCCGGTAACTCGTGAACTTCGTACTGAAAAGTTCATGAAAATTATCTCTCTGGCACCTGAAGTACTCTAAGGAGCGAATCATGGCAGCGAAAATCCGTCTCAACGACGAAGTTATCGTGCTTACCGGTAAAGATAAAGGTAAACGCGGTAAAGTAAAAAATGTTTTGTCTTCTGGCAAAGTCATCATTGAAGGTATCAACCTGGTTAAGAAACATCAGAAGCCGGTCCCGGCCCTGAACCAACCAGGTGGCATCGTTGAAAAAGAAGCTGCTATTCAGGTTTCTAACGTTGCACTTTTCAATGCGGCAACCGGTAAGGCTGACCGTGTAGGCTTTAGATTCGAAGACGGCAAAAAAGTCCGTTTCTTCAAGTCTAACAGCGAAACTATCAAGTAATTTGGAGTAGTACGATGGCGAAACTGCATGATTACTACAAAGACGAAGTAGTTAAGAAACTCATGACTGAGTTTAACTACAATTCAGTCATGCAAGTCCCTCGGGTCGAGAAGATCACCCTGAACATGGGTGTTGGTGAAGCGATCGCTGACAAGAAACTGCTGGACAATGCAGCAGCGGATCTGACAGCAATCTCCGGTCAAAAACCGTTGATCACCAAAGCACGCAAATCTGTTGCAGGCTTCAAAATCCGTCAGGGCTATCCGATCGGCTGTAAAGTAACTCTGCGCGGCGAGCGTATGTGGGAGTTCCTTGAGCGCCTGATCATCATTGCTGTACCTCGTATCCGTGACTTCCGTGGTTTATCTGCGAAGTCTTTCGACGGTCGTGGTAACTACAGCATGGGTGTCCGTGAGCAGATCATCTTCCCAGAAATCGATTACGATAAAGTCGATCGCGTCCGTGGTTTGGATATTACCATTACCACTACTGCGAAATCTGATGATGAAGGCCGTGCTCTGCTGGCAGCCTTTGACTTCCCGTTCCGCAAGTAAGGTAGGGTTAATTCATGGCTAAGCAATCTATGAAAGCACGCGAAGTTAAGCGTGTAAAATTAGCAGACAAGTTCTTCGCGAAACGCACTGAACTGAAAGCGATCATCTCTGATGTGAACGCTTCTGACGAAGATCGTTGGAATGCTGTTCTTAAGCTTCAGGCTCTGCCGCGTGATTCCAGCCCGTCCCGTCAGCGTAACCGCTGCCGCCAAACTGGCCGTCCACATGGCTATGTAGGTAAGTTCGGGTTGAGCCGCATCAAGTTACGTGAAGCCGCCATGCGCGGTGAAGTACCTGGCTTGAAAAAGGCTAGCTGGTAATTGTCACCAATTGAATCACGGGAGTAAAGACTGATGAGCATGCAAGATCCGATCGCGGATATGCTGACCCGTATCCGTAACGGTCAGACCGCGAACAAAGTTGCGGTCACCATGCCTTCCTCCAAGCTGAAAGTGGCAATTGCCAACGTGCTGAAGGAAGAAGGTTATATTGAAGATTTTAAAATCGAAGGCGACACCAAGCCAGAACTGGAATTAACTCTTAAGTATTTCCAGGGCAAGGCTGTTGTAGAAAGCATTCAGCGTGTAAGCCGTCCAGGTCTGCGTATTTATAAGCGCAAAGACGAACTGCCAAAAATCATGGCAGGGATGGGTATCGCAGTTGTTTCTACTTCTAAAGGTGTTATGACTGATCGTGCAGCGCGCCAGGCTGGTCTTGGCGGCGAAATTATCTGCTACGTAGCTTAATCGGAGGATTCAATGTCTCGTGTTGCTAAAGCACCTGTCGTTATTCCTGCCGGCGTAGAGGTAAAACTCAACGGTCAGGAAATTTCGGTAAAAGGTAAAAACGGCGAGCTGGCTCGTACTATCAATAAAGCTGTTGAAGTTAAGCAGGCTGACAATCAGCTGACTTTCGCTCCGCGCGAAGGTTTTGCAGATGGTTGGGCTCAGGCAGGTACGACTCGTGCGCTGCTGAACTCAATGGTTATCGGTGTTACCGAAGGCTTCACCAAGAAGCTGCAGCTGGTTGGTGTTGGTTATCGTGCTGCTGTTAAAGGCAATGCAGTTAATCTGTCACTGGGTTTTTCACACCCGGTTGAACATCAGCTGCCTGCAGGCATCACTGCCGAGTGTCCGACTCAAACTGAAATCGTGCTGAAAGGCGCTGATAAGCAGGTGATCGGCCAGGTTGCAGCTGACTTGCGCGCCTACCGTCGTCCTGAGCCTTATAAAGGCAAGGGTGTCCGTTACGCCGACGAAGTCGTGCGTACCAAAGAGGCTAAGAAGAAGTAAGGTAACACTATGGATAAGAAATCTGCTCGTATCCGTCGTGCGACCCGTGCACGTCGCAAGCTCAAAGAGCTGGGTGCTACTCGCCTGGTGGTACATCGTACCCCGCGTCATATTTACGCACAGGTAATCGCTCCGAACGGTTCCGAAGTTCTGGTTGCTGCTTCTACTGTAGAAAAAGCTATCTCTGAACAACTGAAGTACACTGGAAATAAAGACGCTGCTATTGCTGTTGGTAAAGCAATCGCAGAACGCGCTGTAGAGAAAGGCATCACTGCTGTTTCTTTCGATCGCTCTGGTTTCCAATATCATGGTCGTGTCCAGGCACTGGCAGATGCTGCCCGTGAAGCTGGCCTTCAGTTCTAAGGTAGAGGTCTAGGATGTCACACATCGAGAAACAAGCTGGCGAACTGCAGGAAAAACTGATCGCGGTAAACCGTGTATCTAAAACCGTTAAAGGTGGTCGTATTTTCTCCTTCACAGCTCTGACTGTAGTTGGTGATGGTAACGGTCGCGTTGGTTTTGGTTACGGTAAAGCGCGTGAAGTTCCAGCAGCTATCCAGAAAGCGATGGAAAAAGCCCGTCGCAACATGGTTAATGTCGCGCTGAATAACGGTACCCTGCAGCACCCTGTTAAAGGTGTTCACACAGGTTCCCGCGTATTCATGCAGCCGGCTTCAGAAGGTACTGGTATCATCGCCGGTGGTGCAATGCGCGCCGTTCTGGAAGTCGCCGGAATTCATAACGTACTGGCTAAAACCTATGGTTCTACTAACCCGATCAACGTGGTTCGTGCAACTATTGATGGCCTGAGCAATATGAATTCTCCTGAGATGGTCGCTGCTAAGCGTGGTAAAACCGTCGAAGAAATTCTGGGGTAATTATCATGGCAAAGACTATTAAAATTACTCAAACCCGTAGTGCAATCGGTCGTCTGCCTAAACACAAGGCAACACTGCTTGGCCTGGGTCTGCGTCGCATTGGTCATACTGTAGAACGCGAGGATACTCCTGCGGTTCGCGGTATGGTTAACGCGGTTTCCTACATGGTTAAAGTGGAGGAGTAAGAGATGCGTTTAAATACTCTGTCTCCGGCCGAAGGGTCTAAGCACGCTTCCAAACGTCTGGGTCGTGGTATTGGTTCCGGTCTCGGTAAAACTGGTGGTCGTGGTCACAAAGGTCAGAACTCACGTTCTGGCGGTGGCGTACGTCGCGGTTTCGAGGGTGGCCAGATGCCTTTATACCGTCGTCTGCCAAAATTTGGCTTTACTTCTCGCAAAGCAATGGTCACAGCCGAAGTTCGTCTGTCTGACCTGGCGAAAGTAGAAGGCGGTATTGTCGATCTGAACACGCTGAAAGCAGCTAACATTATCGGAATTCAGATTGAATTCGCGAAAGTTATTCTGTCTGGCGAAGTTTCTGCTCCGGTAACGGTTCGTGGTCTGCGTGTCACTAAAGGTGCTCGTGCTGCAATCGAAGCTGCTGGCGGTAAAATTGAGGACTAAGTGAGCTGATGGCTAAACAACCAGGATTAGATTTTCAAAGTGCCAAGGGTGGGATAGGTGAACTAAAACGCAGACTGATGTTTGTTATAGGTGCACTGATTGTCTTCCGAATTGGCTCTTTTATTCCAATCCCTGGTATTGATGCCACAGTCCTTGCCAAACTGCTTGAGCAACAGCGTGGCACCATCATTGAAATGTTTAACATGTTCTCTGGTGGTGCACTTAGCCGTGCTTCTATCTTTGCCCTGGGTATTATGCCGTATATTTCGGCCTCTATTATTATCCAGCTGTTAACGGTGGTTCATCCGGCGTTAGCTGAAATTAAGAAAGAAGGGGAGGCTGGCCGTCGTAAGATTAGCCAGTACACCCGCTATGCAACGTTAGTCCTGGCGATATTCCAGGCAGTCGGTATTGCTACCGGTCTGCCGAATATGCCTGGTATGCAAGGCCTGGTAATGAATCCAGGCCCGGCATTCTACTTTACGGCTGTTGTCAGCCTGGTCACCGGGACAATGTTCCTGATGTGGTTAGGTGAGCAAATTACTGAACGAGGTATTGGTAACGGTATCTCGATCATTATTTTTGCTGGTATTGTTGCGGGCTTACCGCAGGCCATTGGCCATACCATTGAGCAGGCACGGCAGGGTGACCTGAACTTCCTCCTGTTGCTGTTGGTTGCAGTTCTCGTATTTGCAGTGACTTTCTTTGTTATTTTCGTTGAACGTGGTCAACGCCGCATTGTGGTAAACTACGCTAAACGTCAACAGGGTCGCCGCGTTTACGCTGCACAGAGCACACATTTACCGTTGAAAGTAAATATGGCGGGTGTTATCCCGGCAATCTTTGCTTCCAGCATCATCCTGTTTCCGGCGACAATTGCGTCCTGGTTCGGGGGCGGTACCGGCTGGAACTGGCTGACTACTATTTCTATGTATTTACAGCCAGGTCAGCCGCTTTATGTGCTACTCTATGCGACTGCAATCATCTTCTTCTGTTTCTTCTATACGGCGTTGGTTTTCAACCCACGTGAAACAGCAGATAACCTGAAGAAGTCTGGTGCATTCGTACCGGGAATTCGTCCGGGAGAGCAAACGGCCAGGTATATCGATAAAGTAATGACGCGTTTAACTTTGGTTGGCGCTTTGTATATTACTTTTATCTGTCTGATCCCGGAGTTCATGCGTGAGGCGATGAATGTCCCCTTCTACTTCGGTGGTACTTCACTGCTGATTGTAGTTGTCGTCATCATGGACTTTATGGCTCAAGTGCAAACTCTGATGATGTCGAGTCAATATGAGTCTGCATTGAAGAAAGCAAACCTGAAAGGCTACGGCCGTTAATTCAGGAGCTTGAGAAGTTACGGAGAGTAAAAATGAAAGTTCGTGCTTCCGTCAAGAAATTATGTCGTAACTGCAAAATCATCCGTCGCGACGGTGTCGTACGTGTGATTTGTAGTGCCGAGCCTAAGCATAAACAGCGCCAAGGCTGATTTTTTCGCATATTTTTCTTGCAAAGTCGGGTTGAGCTGGCTAGATTAGCCAGCCAATCTTTTGTATGTTATTGCGTTCCCATTTGAGTATCCTGAAAACGGGCTTTTCAGAATGGCACGCAGTTAATTAGTAATAGGAGTGCATAGTGGCCCGTATAGCAGGCATTAACATTCCTGATCATAAACATACCGTTATCGCTTTAACATCGATTTTCGGTATCGGTAAAACTCGTTCCCAGGCCATTTGTGCCTCAACGGGTATTGCTGAACATGTTAAGATCAGTGAGCTGTCTGAAGAACAGATTGAGCAACTGCGTGAAGCAGTTGGCAAGTTCGTTGTAGAAGGTGATCTGCGTCGTGAAGTTACCCTGAGCATCAAGCGTCTTATGGACCTTGGCTGCTACCGTGGTTTGCGTCATCGTCGTGGTCTTCCGGTTCGCGGTCAGCGTACCAAGACCAATGCACGTACCCGTAAGGGTCCGCGCAAACCGATCAAGAAATAATCGGGGTGGGTAAATAATGGCAAAGGCACCAGTTCGTGCACGTAAGCGTGTAAGAAAACAAGTCTCAGATGGCGTGGCTCATATCCATGCATCTTTTAACAACACCATCGTTACTATCACTGATCGTCAGGGTAATGCGCTGGGTTGGGCAACCGCCGGTGGTTCCGGTTTCCGCGGTTCACGTAAATCTACTCCGTTTGCTGCTCAGGTCGCTGCAGAGCGCTGTGCAGAAGCTGTAAAAGATTACGGTATTAAGAACCTGGAAGTTATGGTTAAGGGTCCGGGTCCGGGTCGCGAATCAACTATTCGTGCTCTGAACGCCGCTGGTTTCCGCATCACTAACATTACTGATGTGACTCCGATCCCTCACAACGGTTGTCGTCCGCCGAAGAAACGTCGCGTTTAACGCCCGTTTTTAGGTTAGTTGGAGAAAGAAAATGGCAAGATATTTGGGTCCTAAGCTCAAGCTGAGCCGTCGTGAGGGCACCGACTTATTCCTTAAGTCTGGCGTTCGCGCGATCGATACCAAGTGCAAAATTGAACAAGCCCCAGGTCAGCACGGTGCGCGTAAGCCACGTCTGTCTGACTACGGCGGTCAGTTACGTGAGAAACAAAAAGTTCGTCGTATCTACGGTGTTCTTGAACGTCAATTCCGTAACTATTACAAAGAAGCAGCACGTCTGAAAGGCAACACAGGTGAAAACCTGCTGGTTCTGCTGGAAGGTCGTCTGGATAACGTAGTTTATCGTATGGGCTTTGGTGCCACTCGTGCTGAAGCACGCCAGCTGGTTAGCCATAAAGCGATTATGGTAAATGGCCGCGTTGTTAACATCGCTTCTTATCAGGTATCTCCGAATGATGTCGTTAGCATCCGTGAGAAAGCCAAAAAGCAATCTCGCGTGAAGGCCGCTCTGGAGCTGGCTGAGCAGCGTGAAAAGCCAACCTGGCTGGAAGTTGATGCAGCGAAGATGGAAGGTGTGTTCAAGCGTAAGCCAGAACGTACTGATCTGTCTGCGGACATTAACGAGCACCTGATCATCGAGCTTTACTCTAAATAAAGCTTGAGTACCAAAGAGAGGACACAATGCAGGGTTCTGTGACAGAGTTTCTAAAACCGCGCCTGGTAGATATCGAGCAAGTGAGTTCGACGCACGCCAAGGTGACCCTTGAGCCTTTAGAGCGTGGCTTTGGCCATACTCTGGGTAATGCACTGCGCCGTATTCTGCTTTCTTCCATGCCGGGTTGCGCGGTGACCGAGGTTGAAATTGATGGTGTACTCCACGAGTACAGCACCAAAGAGGGCGTTCAGGAGGATATCCTGGAAATCCTGCTCAACCTGAAAGGGCTGGCGGTAAGAGTTCAGGGTAAAGATGATGTCATCCTGACCCTGAATAAATCTGGCATTGGCCCTGTGACTGCAGCCGACATTACCCATGACGGTGATGTCGAAATCGTCAAGCCACAGCACGTAATTTGTCACCTGACCGATGAAAACGCATCAATCAATATGCGTATCAAAGTTCAGCGTGGTCGTGGTTATGTGCCGGCTTCTGCCCGAATTCATTCGGAAGAAGATGAGCGCCCAATCGGTCGTTTGTTAGTCGATGCTTGCTACAGCCCTGTAGATCGTATTGCCTACAATGTTGAAGCAGCTCGTGTTGAGCAACGTACCGACCTGGACAAGCTGGTCATCGAAATGGAAACCAACGGCACAATCGATCCTGAAGAGGCGATTCGTCGTGCGGCGACCATTCTGGCTGAACAACTTGATGCTTTTGTTGACTTACGTGATGTTCGTCAGCCAGAAGTGAAAGAAGAGAAACCAGAATTCGATCCGATCCTGCTGCGCCCTGTTGACGATCTGGAATTGACTGTCCGCTCTGCTAACTGCCTTAAGGCAGAAGCTATCCACTACATCGGTGATCTGGTACAACGTACTGAGGTTGAGCTTCTTAAGACGCCTAACCTTGGGAAAAAATCTCTTACCGAGATCAAAGACGTGCTGGCTTCGCGTGGACTGTCACTGGGCATGCGCCTGGAAAACTGGCCACCGGCAAGCATTGCTGATGAGTAACCGGATCACAGGTTAAGGTTTCACTGAGAAGGATAAGGTCATGCGCCATCGTAAGAGTGGTCGTCAACTGAACCGTAACAGCAGCCATCGTCAGGCTATGTTCCGTAACATGGCTGGTTCACTGGTTCGTCATGAGATCATCAAGACGACTCTGCCGAAAGCCAAAGAGCTGCGTCGCGTAGTTGAGCCGCTGATTACTCTTGCCAAGACTGATAGCGTTGCTAATCGTCGTCTGGCATTCGCACGTACTCGTGATAACGAGATCGTTGCAAAACTGTTTAATGAGCTCGGCCCGCGTTTCGCGAGCCGTACCGGTGGTTACACTCGTATTCTGAAGTGTGGCTTCCGTGCTGGTGACAACGCTCCGATGGCATACATCGAGCTGGTTGATCGTCCGGAAGCTCAAGCAGAAGCAACTGCAGAGTAATTTGCAGTAATTAAAGAACCCGCTTCGGCGGGTTTTTTATTGTCTGAAGGAAAGTAGTGTATAATATTCATCCTGACCTGCCCCGGAGGAATTCTATGTGGCTTATTGATCAGATGGCTGAACGCCATATTCAGGATGCGCTGCAAAAAGGTGAGCTGTCCGGTTTACCCGGCGAAGGAAAGCCACTTATGCTTGACGATGACAGCCAGGTTCCGGTGGAATTACGTTCAGCATATCGTCTTTTGAAGAACTCGGGCTATCTTCCCCCGGAACTTGAATCACGTCGTGAGGCTCTTGAGCTGGTCGATCTTTTACAGCAACTTGATCCTGAAGATCATCAGGCCGCTGAATATCATAAAAGATTACGCGTCCTGGAACTGAAATTACGTCAGGCGGGTTTGAGTACAGACTTTATAAATGATGGCCAGTATGGTGCTACCGTCATCAGGCAATTAAATAAGGAATAGAGATATTATGCGGAGGTTGTATGGGCAGTTATCGTCATACTAAAGGTGTAATCACTGACAATGCTCTCCAGGCATTATTACATGACCCACTTTTTCGTGTCAGAACGGAGAAAAATAAAAAAGGGAAAGGCAGTTATCAGCGTAAAAACCGTAATAACCGGCAGGACAGCAGAGAGGGCAATGAAAACGTGAGATTTTCATTGCCCTCTTCTTTTTCATCCATAAAAAAAGCCGCTATATCGATAATATAGCGGCTTTCCATGATGATTTATGAATTACTGTTTTTCTTTCAGTAAATCACGAATTTCAGTTAATAGTGTTTCTTCAACGGACGGGCCTTTCGGTGCCGGAGCTTCTTTCTTATAAAGTTTGTTAATCAGCTTAATTACCAGGAAAATAGCAAAAGCGATGATAACAAAATCAAATACTGACTGGATGAATACACCATAGTCCATGACGACGGCAGGAGTGGTGCCATCCGCAGCTTTCAGTACCCATTTAAATTGCTTAAAATCAATCCCGCCAATCAATAAACCCAATGGTGGCATAATGATATTAGCAACCAAAGAAGAGACGATTTTACCAAACGCAGCACCGATAACGACACCGACTGCCAAGTCTACTACATTCCCACGCATCGCAAAATCGCGAAATTCTTTCATTAAACTCATGTTATCACCCGACTAAAGATTAAGTTAAACCTGATTCTAGTTAATAAGTCGTTTTTTTTCCACAAACACCACGAAACTGTTTTACTCTTTTTTACATTACAGAAAGCGGGAACTGTTCATCCCGTTTACCACCGGAACCATAGTTCACAGCTGATTGCAGTTTTACAGGAAGAACGGACTCGGCTGGAATAGTTTTTCTACGTCTGAAATGAATTTCTTATCAGTCAGGAACATGATCACATGATCACCTTGCTCGATTCTGACACTATCATTCGCAATCATCACTTCTTCGCCTCGTACAATCGCACCAATTATCGTCCCCGGCGGCAGTTTAATCTCACTGACTGTACGTCCCACAACACGCGAGGTTGTTTCATCCCCATGAGCGATAGCTTCAATGGCTTCTGCAATCCCCCTGCGCAGTGAAGAAACACTGACAATATCAGCTTTGCGTACATGCCCAAGTAAAGCAGATATCGTTGCCTGCTGCGGAGAGATAGCAATATCAATCACACTACTTTGAACGAGATCGACATAGGCACGGCGTTGGATAAGTACCATGGCCTTTTTGGCACCCATTTTCTTCGCCAGCATAGCCGACATGATATTAGCTTCATCATCATTGGTGACGGCAATAAACAGGTCAATCTGGTCGATATGCTCTTCGGCCAGTAATTCCTGGTCCGAGGCATCTCCGTAAAACACGATAGTATCGTTGAGTAATTCGGCCAGCTCTGCAGCACGCTGAGGATTACGTTCAATCAGTTTCACGCTGTATTGTTTTTCAAGTTGCTGCGCCAGGCCAAAACCAATATTACCACCTCCTACCAGCATGATACGTTTATATGGCTTTTCAAGCCGCTGCATCTCGCTCATTACGGCGCGGATATGTTGATTTTCAGCAATGAAAAAAACCTCATCACCTGCTTCAACGATAGTCGACCCCTGCGGGCGAATAGGTTTATCCTGACGGAAAATAGCGGCGACCCGGCTTTCAATGTGCGGCATATGCTCACGCATAACAGATAACGGGTTACCGATGAGTGGGCCTCCGTAATAGGCCTTAACCACCCCAAGGCTGACTTTACCTCCGGCGAAGTTGACGACCTGTAAGGCGCCCGGATACTCGATCAGGCGATAGATGCTATCGATCACCAGTTGTTCAGGAGAGATCAAATGATCGATGGGGATCGCTTCCGGAGTAAATAACTTTTGGTTATCACGTAAATACTCTGCGGCACGGATCCGGGCGATCCGGTTAGGGGTATTAAATAATGAGTAAGCTATCTGGCAGGCAACCATATTGGTTTCATCAGAACTGGTGACAGCGACCAGCATATCGGCATCTTCAGCACCCGCTTCACGAAGCACCCGGGGGTGAGATGCCGGGCCATTGACTACCCGCAGATCGAACTTATCCTGTAAGTGGCGTAATCTGCCAGGATCGGTATCAACAACAGTGATATCGTTATTTTCCCCCACCAGGTTTTCTGCCAGTGTTCCACCGACTTGTCCGGCGCCCAGGATAATAATTTTCATCGTCGTTTCACTCTTATGGGTTAGGCGTTCTTCAGTAATTTAGCATAGAAAAAACCGTCACCACCCAGTTCCTGAGGGAAGACCTGCAGGCCGTATTTCTCTCCGCCGGGTAATGCTTCTGCCTTCGCATCTTCATGGCGTTCAAGAAATGCGGCTATCTGCTTATGGTTCTCTTCCGGTAACACGGAGCAGGTTGCATACACCATTGTCCCGCCAGGTTTAAGGTATGGCCAGATAGCATCCAGTATTTCAGACTGCAAACGTACCAGCTCATCGATATCACTGTCACGACGCAGCCACTTAATATCCGGGTGGCGGCGGATAACACCGGTTGCCGAACAAGGCGCATCGAGCAGAATGCGATCAAACTGGCGCTCTGCACACCACAGTGCCGGAGTACGACCATCCCCCTGCCTGACTTCAGCATGCATCCCTAAACGGCCCAGGTTTTCTGTAACTCTGCTAAGGCGCTGGGCATCCACATCGACGGCCAGTACGTTGGCTTCGGGAGCAATTTCAAGAATATGTGTGGTTTTTCCGCCAGGTGCTGCACATAAGTCCAGAATATCTTCACCGTTTTCCGGAGTGAGATATTGCGCACAACGTTGTGCTGAAAGATCCTGAACCGTTACCCATCCGTCAGTAAAGCCCGGTAATTGTGTCACGCCGGCGGGTTTCTCCAGACGGATCGCATCCCCGGATAACATATCAGGTGTACCTGTCATCTCCTGCGCATTCAGTAGTTCAAGCCACTGATCACGGGTGTTATGTTGGCGATTGACCCTTAACCACATGGGAGGACGAAGATTATTTGCCTGAACAATCTGTTGCCATTGCTCAGGCCAGCTTACCTGCAAGCGTTTCAGCAGCCAGGAAGGATGCCACAGATTAACGCTTTGCCCTTCCAGTGACTCTGTCAGTTCTGTCTGGCGACGCTGGAACTGGCGTAAAACACCGTTTACCAGTCCTTTCAGACTCTGCTTTTTCAGTACGACAGCACCTTCCACGGTTTCTGCGAGGATCGCATGGGCAGGGATCCGTGTATAAAGCATCTGATAAATACCGACCATCAACAGATAGTGAATCGTTCGCTGCTTGCCGGTCATCGGCCGGTCCATCAGCTTACCGATTAACGCATCCAGCTGCGGTAAAGTACGTACGACGCCGAAACATAATTCCTGCAGTAATGCGCTGTCTTTATCGTTCAGGCTTTTTTGAGCGGCCGGGAGAATTGCGCTCAGCGACTGCCCTTTATCGACGACCTGTTCAATAAGACGGGCTGCCAGACTGCGCAGATTGGTAGTTTTTTTCATGGAATATCTTCAATTAGCCAGTATTGCCGGCAGAACATGGATAACCGGCTCAGGCCAGAACAGTGCCTGGCATAAACCACTCCTGGCGCGAGTTCAGTAGCTCTCTTGCCTGCATTGGTTTTTTGCCTGCAGGTTGCAGGATTTCCAGTTGCAGCACGCCGTCTGCGGTTGCCACCCGGATACCGTTCTTGTCTGTCTGAACAATCGTTCCGGGTTGCAGATCCTGATGCGGTAAGACCGATGCCTGCCAGACTTTTACCGGTTGTTCATCCAGCATAAAGTAGCTGACCGGCCACGGGTTGAATGCCCGGATACACCGTTCCAGCTGATCAGCGGACAGTGTCCAGTTCAGACGGGCTTCTTCTTTGCTGAGTTTTTTGGCATAGGTTGCCAGGGTATCATCCTGCTTCACCGCAACCGCGCGGCCCTCGGCCAGTTGCTGTAATGTGGTCAGCATCCCCTGCGGGCCCAGTTGCGCCAGGGTGTCATACAGAGAAACACTGGTATCTGTTGAGCGGATAGGGCAGGTGAGTTTCACCAACATATCGCCAGTATCCAGCCCTGCATCCATCTGCATAATCGTAATGCCTGTCTCATCATCACCTGCCCATAATGCACGCTGGATAGGTGCAGCACCTCGCCAGCGTGGCAGAAGTGACCCATGGACATTAATACATCCCAGCCGGGGCAGGGTTAATACAGCTTCCGGTAGCAGGAGACCATAAGCTACCACCACCATGATATCGGCATTCAGATCCGCAACCAGCTGCTGATTTTCAGGGGCTTTAAGCGAGGCTGGCTGGAATACGGGAATGTGGTGCGATTCAGCCAGTGTTTTCACCGGACTTGCCACTAACTTTTTGCCCCGTCCGGCCGGACGGTCGGGCTGAGTGAATACACCGACCACCTGGTGCTCTGAAGCAAGCAGCGCGTCGAGATGACGCGCTGCAAAATCAGGTGTGCCGGCAAAAATAATTTTCAACGAGTCGGACACAATTATCCCTTTTCGGAGGTTCAGGACGCCCGGGTTGTCTGACGAGCGAGTTTTTCCAGTTTCTGACGAATACGCTGGCGTTTAAGCGGAGACAGGTAATCAACGAACAGTTTACCCATCAGATGATCCATCTCATGCTGGATACAAATAGCCAGCAGGCCATCAGTTTCGAGCTCATAGCTCTTACCTTCACGGTTCAGGGCACGTATTTTTACCCGCTCTGCCCGTGGTACCAGTGCACGTTGTTCAGGAATAGACAGACAGCCCTCTTCAATCCCGGTTTCACCACTGGATTCAAGGAGTTCAGGGTTAATCAGCACCAGTTTCTCATCACGGTTCTCAGAAACATCAATCACAATGATTCGCTGGTGAATATCGACCTGTGTTGCGGCCAGTCCGATACCTTCTTCTGCATACATTGTTTCGAACATATCATCGACAATGCGCTGAATATCGGCGTTGACTTCTTTTACTGGCGCAGCAACGGTACGCAGTCGCTCGTCAGGGAAATGTAATACCTGTAAAACTGACATAAATATCCGGATCTTTATTCGTAATATATAAGTTGACTACCTCATATTGTAGACGTTTCATTGTGCGATTGACAGTATTGCTGACGGGATAAAAGTGCCGGCACAGGGATCATCGTATGGACATTACTGAAATATGGTTACGTCTTGCGGCAGTAGAGGGAATAAAGGCGGAAGACCGCCGGAAAATGGCTGAAAAGTTAATGCAGCTATCGGGTACCCAGGCATCGTTATCCGACGTGCCTGGCCTCACCCAAAAACAGCGACAGCAGTTTCTGAGACTCAATGAAAAATCGCTGGTTCAGACGCAGAAATGGCTGGAAGGCGAAAATCATCATTTCCTGACGTTATCTGACCCCCGCTATCCACGCTTATTGACCGAAATTGCCGCCCGGCCACTTTGTCTCTTTGTTAAAGGTGATCCCGGAGCTCTTTCTACGGCTCAGATAGCCGTGGTCGGCAGCCGGCGGAGCACGCGCTATGGTGAACATTGGGGAGCATTTTTTTCAGAATCACTTTCATTGAGCGGGATGACCATTACCAGCGGTCTGGCTTTGGGGATCGACGGGGTTGCGCACCGGTCGGCGCTTTCCTGTCGCGGGAAAACTGTTGCGGTACTCGGTAGCGGTCTACTGAACCTTTATCCTGCCCGGCACCGGTCTCTCAGCCAAGAGATTGTTGCGCAGGGAGGGGCGCTGGTGTCGGAGTTTCCGTTGATGGCACCGCCACTGCCGGGGCATTTTCCTCGCCGTAACCGTATTATCAGTGGTCTCAGTCTGGGTGTATTAGTTGTTGAAGCTGGGGTAAAAAGCGGGTCATTGATCACAGCACGTTATGCATTAGAGCAAAACCGCAATATTTACGCGCTCCCCGGCCCGTTGGGTAAACCCGAAACAGAAGGAACGCACTGGCTGATCAAAGAAGGAGCATTGCTGGTATCACACCCTAACGATCTGCTGGAGGATCTCCAGACGGGTTATCATTCTTTGCGGTTTTCAGCATCTGAGGAAATAAATTCACCCGGGGAGGGCACTGTTCCATTGCCATTTGCTGATGTGTTGGCTAACGTAGAAGATGAGGTTACACCTGTTGACGTCGTCGCTGAACGTGCCGGCCAACCTGTGCCAGTTATCGCAGCTGCTTTGCTTGAGCTGGAGTTAGCAGGATGGATCGCAGCTGTACCCGGCGGCTATGTCCGTTTAAGGAGGGCATGCCATGTTCGACGTACTTATGTACTTGTTTGAGACCTATATTCATACTGAGACTGACACGCAGGTTGACCAGGAAAGGTTGACAGATGACCTGACGGATGCCGGTTTTGATCAGGAAGATATCAGTAACGCATTACAATGGCTGGAAAAACTTGCTGATTATCAGGAAGGACTGGTCGAGCCTATCCAGATGTCCGGTGATCCGCTCTCCATGCGTATTTACACCGCTGAAGAGTGTCAGAAACTGGATGCGGATTGCCGGGGGTTTTTATTGTTCCTGGAGCAGGTGCAGGTGCTGAATCTTGATACCCGTGAAATGGTTATTGAACGGGTGACCGCTCTCGACTCTCTGGAGTTTGCCCTGGATGATCTCAAGTGGGTCATCCTGATGGTGCTTTTTAATATCCCGGGCTGTGAAGATGCCTACCAGCAAATGGAAGAGTTACTTTTCGACGCTAATGACAGTATTCTGCATTGATATTTTCTTCGCTATAGCAAAATTATGAATAAAACAGCACTGTTTGCTGTCCGTCATCAGGATAACTGCCCCGAATGCGGGGCAGAACTGGTGATACGTTCAGGTAAACATGGTCCTTTTACCGGTTGTTCCCGATATCCGGAGTGCAATTATATCCGTCCGTTGGGACCGCGTAATGAAGGGCATCTTATTAAAATCCTCGAAGGGATACCTTGTCCTGAATGCGGCGCTGATAAAGCGTTGCGTCAGGGGCGGTATGGGATGTTTATCGCGTGCAGCCGTTATCCTGAGTGTTCACACAGTGAAACTATCGACCAGCCGGATGATACGGGTATTACCTGCCCTGAGTGTCAGCAGGGGCATTTGGTCCAGCGACGTTCACGATATGGTAAGTATTTCCATGCCTGCAGCCGCTATCCTGAATGCCAGTTTGTGGTGAACGCCCGCCCTGTGGCGGGAGAGTGCCTGTACTGCCACTTCCCGTTATTAGCTGAAAAGAAAACCGCAAAAGGTCTGAGGCTTATCTGCGCCAGTAAGCTTTGTGGTAAGCCCGTTCCTGAAAAGACTGAAGAGAAATAATACCTATCATGTATAACCCGTTATCATCAGATTCTCTGCATGTTTGTGTTGAGTCATTGAAAAAAAATGCCGTTATTGCGTATCCGACGGAAGCTGTGTTCGGGTTAGGATGTGACCCTGACAGTGAAGAGGCTATTATGGCTCTGCTGAAGATTAAGGCGCGTCCAGTGGAAAAAGGATTGATTCTGATCGCGGCTAATTATCAGCAACTGCTGCCTTATATCAGTGATGAGCAACTGACGGATGAACAAAGAGAGCGGATGTTCTCACACTGGCCCGGGCCGGTGACTTTTGTGGTACCTTCCCGTGCTCCCCGATGGTTGAGAGGTCAATTTGATTCTCTGGCCATCCGCGTCAGTAATCATCCGGATGTTCAGCAATTGTGCCTGGCATACGGGAAGCCGTTAGTCTCTACCAGCGCGAACTTTTCCGGTCAGGAACCTTGCCGGAATGTGCAGGAAATCACGGCGCAGTTTGGTAATGATTTTCCTGTTCTGCAGGGAGTAACCGGCGGACGCCAGAATCCGTCAGAGATCCGTAATGTCATTACCGGTGAACTCATTCGTCAGGGGTAGATAATGGAACAATTCGTCGTTTTTGGTCATCCGATCACTCACAGCAAGTCGCCTTTTATCCATCAGCTGTTTGCCCGTCAGACAGGGATAGAACACACTTATGGTCGGATATGTGCGCCTGTGGATCAGTTTGTCCCGACGGCTCGTGAGTTTTTCAATGCCGGTGGCCGGGGAGCCAATGTCACGCTGCCCTTTAAACAGGAAGCCTGCGCCATGGCTGACGAGTTAACCGATCGCGCCGCGTTATCAAAAGCGGTTAATACTCTCAGGAAAGAGCCGGACGGCAGACTCCTCGGAGATAACACTGACGGAATTGGTTTGCTCAGTGATCTGCAAAGACAAGAGATGATCACACCCGACTCGCATATATTGCTGGTGGGTGCTGGCGGGGCGGCCCGCGGGGTGATCCTGCCGTTACTGGATTACGGATGCCGGATAACCCTCACTAACCGTACTTTATCCAGAGCGGAAACGCTGGTGGAAACCTACCGGCATGCAGGAACCATCCTTGCCAGTGAACATAATAAGTTACTGCAGGAATACGATCTCATTATTAATGCAACCTCCAGTGGCGTCAGCGGGGAGGTCCCACAGCTTCCTGCAGATATCTTCACTCCCGATACCCGTTGTTACGATATGTTTTATCAGCAGGGCCAGACTCCTTTCCTGGCGATGGCAGCGCAGCACGGGGCGACGTCTCTTTCGGACGGTGTCGGTATGCTGGTATCTCAGGCCGCGCATGCATTCAAATTATGGCACGGGGTGATGCCGGACGTCGGACCGGTGATTACTGCGGTGAAACAGGCGCTGCAGCCATGAATCAGGCATTACAGTTCCCGGATCGCGAAGAATGGAATGCAGAACGGCAGGCCGTGTGTTTCCCGGCCTTGCATCATGGCATGCAACTCTGGTGTGCAATCACAGCAATGGAGTTATCTCAGCGATACGGGGAAGGGCAGGCGCTGGAACTTTTCCGGCAATACCGCTGGGATCTTGAAGAAGAAGCCGAAGTACTGATTGCTTCCGGTCAGGACGATGCCGATGGCTGGTTCTGGATCTGTTCCGATAAACAGACGTCTTTCCATTTAACGTAATTGGCAGCAGAGTAAAGCAGACTCTGTTCTTCGTCGCCAGTCAGGCGACGGATTTGCCGGACCGGACTGCCCAGATACAGGTACCCGCTGACCAGCCGTTTACCCGGAGGCACCAGACTTCCGGCTCCAATAATGACATTCTCTTCTATATAAGCATTATCCAGAATAATACTCCCCATTCCGACCAGCACCCGATCTCTGATCGTACATCCGTGCAGCATCGCTTTGTGCCCCACAGTGACATCATCACCAATCACTAAAGGGTAGCCCTGAGGATTTGCGGGTGAGCGGTGAGTCACATGGAGCACGGATCCATCCTGGATATTACTTCTGACGCCAATGGTTATCCGGTTCACATCTCCCCTGGCAACGACCAGAGGCCAGAGACTGGAATCATCACCGATAAGAACATCACCAATGACGATACAGGACGGGTCCAGCATGACTCGCTGTCCCGGAGTCGGAGTATTTCCCTGGAAAGGGCGAAGTACATTTATAGACATACAGAAACGCTCCTCTGAAAGACAAGTTACCAATTATAGGGCTGGTGGATAGAGATCTGGCGTGCCGGGCTTATTTGTACAATAGATAAGGGATTATATTTGCATTATTTATGCCTGTGGCCGGGATAAACGTGGCAATTTAAGCCAGAGAAACGGCAAATGAGGACCCTGGTGGGTGATTAAAATAGCCCTGTTGATGAATAAAACCACGCATTCCGCTGGTTTGTTGCCCGTTAAGCATGAAATATCACCACTCAGCAATTTATTTGAAATAAACCCTTGTCAGAAAAAATTATCTCCCTATAATGCGCTCCCACTGACACGGCAAAGCGCGATACGCAGCGGCGTGACAGGGGCTGAAGCGATTCGGTCCGGGAGAAAAAATCACGAAATAGTGGTTGACTCCTGAGGTGAAAAGCGTAATATACGCCACCTCGCAACAACAACCTAAACGGTTGAGTTGCAACGCTCTTTAACAATTTATCAGACAATCTGTGTGGGCACTCGCAGGATTGATATCAACGTCTCCGGACGTAAAACATATCAAGTCTTAAGAGTGAACACATAATGAAATTCATTATGAGTGTTTTACACTTGAGCATCGCTGAACTTGTTTCAGCAAATCAAACTTAAATTGAAGAGTTTGATCATGGCNTGAGGTGAAAAGCGTAATATACGCCACCTCGCAACAACAACCTAAACGGTTGAGTTGCAACGCTCTTTAACAATTTATCAGACAATCTGTGTGGGCACTCGCAGGATTGATATCAACGTCTCCGGACGTAAAACATATCAAGTCTTAAGAGTGAACACATAATGAAATTCATTATGAGTGTTTTACACTTGAGCATCGCTGAACTTGTTTCAGCAAATCAAACTTAAATTGAAGAGTTTGATCATGGCTCAGATTGAACGCTGGCGGCAGGCCTAACACATGCAAGTCGAACGGTAGCGCAGAGGAGCTTGCTCCTTGGGTGACGAGTGGCGGACGGGTGAGTAATGTCTGGGAAACTGCCTGATGGAGGGGGATAACTACTGGAAACGGTAGCTAATACCGCATAATGTCGCAAGACCAAAGCGGGGGACCTTAGGGCCTCGCACCATCGGATGTGCCCAGATGGGATTAGCTTGTAGGTGAGGTAATGGCTCACCTAGGCGACGATCCCTAGCTGGTCTGAGAGGATGACCAGCCACACTGGAACTGAGACACGGTCCAGACTCCTACGGGAGGCAGCAGTGGGGAATATTGCACAATGGGCGCAAGCCTGATGCAGCCATGCCGCGTGTATGAAGAAGGCCTTCGGGTTGTAAAGTACTTTCAGCGGGGAGGAAGGCAGTCGTGTT